>JAFYJR010000148.1 GCA_017538005.1 Clostridia bacterium
ATTATTTTGTCCAGGTTCGGTGTATCGGCGGCGACTATCGCGTTTCCGTAAGTCTCATCCGGCACCCAGCCGAAGCCGTCCATGATACACAGTACTACGGGTTTTCTCATTTTTTACCCTTTCTATTTGCTCGCGGCTTTTACTATTGTGGAGAAGTCCGCGGACTTTAAAGACGCGCCGCCGATAAGGCCGCCGTCAACGTTTACTTTTGAAAGAAGGCCTTCGGCGTTGCCGGCGTTCATTGAGCCGCCGTACTGAACGGTTGTGGCCTCGGCAACATCCTTGCCGTAGATTTCTTCGACGGCGGCGCGGACAAAGCCGTTGCCCTCGTCAGCCTGGTCATCAGTGGCAGTGACGCCTGTGCCGATAGCCCATACGGGTTCATAAGCTATGATGACATTTTTCATCTGTTCGGCTGTGACATTTGTGAGAGCCATCTTGGTCTGGAACTTGAGGAGTGTCTCGGTATAGCCGAGTTCACGCTGCTCAAGTGTCTCGCCTACGCATACGATGGGCTTGAGACCCTCTGAGAGGGCCGCCAGGGTGCGGAGATTTACTGTCTGGTCTGTTTCACCGAAATATTGTCTCCTCTCGCTGTGGCCGATTACAACGTATTCCACGCCTGCTTCCTTGAGCATCTTTGCGGAAACTTCGCCTGTGAATGCGCCGCTCTCTTTAAAGTGTACGTTCTCAGCGCCTATCTTTATGTTTGAGCCCTTTGCGGCTTCAACTGCCGCGGCTATGTCAACGAAAGGTACGCAGAGAACAACGTCACAGTCAGCTCCGGCAACGAGGGGCTTCATCTCGTTGATGAGAGCCGTGGCCTCGGACGGAGTTTTATTCATTTTCCAGTTGCCGGCTATTACGGCTTTTCTTACTTCTTTTTTCATTGCCATTCTCCTTATCTGTCGTTCATCGCGGCGATACCCGGAAGTTCCTTGCCTTCAAGGAACTCGAGGGAGGCTCCGCCGCCGGTTGAAATATGTGTCATCTTGTCGCCGAGACCGAGCTGATTTACGGCTGCGGCAGAGTCGCCGCCGCCGATAACCGTAATCGCGTCGGACTCCGCCATTGCCTGCGCAACGGCAAGTGTGCCCTTGGCGAGTATGGGATTTTCAAATACGCCCATAGGGCCGTTCCATACGACTGTCTTTGCGGCTTTTACTTCAGCGGCAAATATCTCGGCCGTCTTTGGACCTATGTCGAGACCCATTGAGTCGTCGGGAATCTTGTCAGCGTCAACGATTTCAATGTCTATCGGTGCATCGATAGGATCCGGGAATGCCTTTGCAACAGCTGTATCGACAGGGAGAAGGAGCTTTACACCTTTCTCCTCGGCCTGTTTCATCATATCCCTGCAGTAGTCAATCTTGGTGTCGTCAACGAGGGAAGCGCCGACGCCGTAGCCTTTGGCGGCAAGGAATGTGTATGCCATACCGCCGCCTATGATGAGGGCGTCGGCCTTTGTAAGCAGGTTCTCTATAACCGCGAGTTTGTCGGCAACCTTGGCGCCGCCGAGGATGCAGACGAACGGGCGCTGCGGATCTTCAACAGCGTTGCCGAGGTATTTGAGTTCTTTTTCAATAAGGTAGCCGGAGACTGCCTCGTCAACGAAGGGTACAACACCGACTGTTGAGCAGTGAGCTCTGTGGGCGGCGCCGAACGCGTCGTTTACAAAGATGTCGGCGAGTTCGCCGAGTTCCTTTGAGAAGTTTTCCTCATTCTTTGTCTCTTCGGCTCTGTATCTTGTGTTCTGAAGAAGGATCACGTCGCCGTCGTTCATTGCGGCAACCGCGGCTTTTGCGTTCTCGCCGACTACATTGTCGTCAGCGGCAAATTTTACTTCCTGTCCGAGGAGTTCGGAAAGACGGGCGGCAACGGGCGCGAGTGAGAGTTCCGGTTTCGGCTCGCCCTTCGGCTTGCCTAGGTGCGAGCAGAGGATTACCTTGCCGCCGTCGGCAATGAGTTTCTTTATGGTGGGAAGGGCGGCGACGAGTCTGTTCTCGTCAGTGATCCTGCCTTCCTTGAGCGGTACGTTGAAGTCGCAGCGTACGAGTACGCGCTTGCCTTTTACGTTGATATCGTCAACGGTTTTCTTGTTGAGTGTCATGGTGGTACCCCTTTCCGTAATTATTCGCCTTCGGGCGCCTCAAAGCAGAGAAGTATGGTCTCTTTGCCCGCCTCGTAAGCGGAGATGGCGCCGAGTTTATAGAGCAGAAGCGGGCCGTAGCCGAGTTCCTCTTCGAGGAGCATTGCCGTGGCGCGGGCTTCCTTTTCGCAGACGGCGTAGCCGATGGCATAGTCCGGCTTTCCCGCGTAGAGCGCCTCTGCGCAGCAGGCGTAGAAGTCATCGAAGCTCCTGTCGGAATTGTCGAGCATTCTCATACGGTCGCAGTCTGTTTTAATCGTTTTTATGAGTTCGTCAAAATCCGTTTTCTCCTGTGCGAGTTTCGCCGCCTCCAAGACGAGGAGACCCGTGCACATGGAGAAGCACTGCGTATCAATGACTTCGATGCGCAGGGTTGATGTCGGATTCTGGGTTTTATAGAGTTCAACCGCTTCATCCACGGTTCTGTTTATCGGGAAATCGCCCGAAGCGGTTATGATTACAAGCACGCTGTCAAAACCGCATGCATCCGCGTTCTTGAAACGGTCGAGATATACAGCGGCGGCAATGGACGCGCTCTTTATCTTTCCCTTCGGTGCGGGAAGGATTTCATAGAAATTTTCGCATGTGAAATCAAGGCCCTCGTTGAAGACCCTGTCATCAATGCTGAATGCGGTGGAGAGTATCTCCACATCGTAGTTGTCAACAAGCGCTGCGGGAAGATCACAACAGGTATCGGTGATTATCATGGTTTTGCTCATTGTCGTACCTCCTAACGGTCCTTGTTTATGTCGAGAAGGTTGTCCGCGGTCTGTGCAATGTAGTCGGACTCCTCTTCTATTGTTTTGAGGCGTGAGATTATTTCCTCATTGTCCATGAGGTTTATGCTCTCACGCATCTCCTTTGCGTTTTTGTGTATGTCCTTGGCTCGCGGATACATATCGTGGGATATGTTCTTTGTAACAGTGGACTTTAAATGTTCACGCGCCAGACGCTCGGCTTCCGCCTGCTTTTCCTCTTCGAGTTCCGCGCGTTCTATCGCTATGGTAATCTGCGAGAGGAGAGCGGTGACGCACTCGATCGCGTCGTCGGAGAGATCATTTACGGTGCAGTCTATTGAGACTACGCCAACTGTCTTTCTGTTGCTTCTGATCGGGATGTATTTGCAGCCCGCGTCAGGGAATTCAACTTCGCCGTGGCCGCATCTTGCGGAGTTCTTGAAGCACCATTTCTTGGCCTCGTTCTCATCGTTCTTGTCGATGTCGAAGAAGAATTCAACTTCGGAACCGGTGAGATCGGTGAGGGCTTTGTCGGCGTACTCGATTACTCTGTCCTTGCCGTGGATGGAGATGAGGCCTTCAGACGCCTCATACAGTTTCTTGTGCATTGCGGCGTTCTTTTTTGAGGTGGCCATCTGTCTCTGAAGGCGTACTACGAGCAGGTTGACTATCAGAGCAACCGAGAGGAACAGAAACGCCGAGAGGGCGAAGCTTCGGTTGGTGAACGGGTGCCAGCAGTACTTGTCTCCGAGGAACATATAGTTATGGGTCAGGATGAAGAGCAGAGACGACAGAACGGTCGTCAGGAAGCTCTTCGTCTCCATGACGATGATGATGACTCCGAGGAGATAGAGTGTCAGCAGGTTTTCAGAGTGTATTTCTCTTATGTCCAGGACAAAGGCCAGGAAAGTCGTAAAGAGATATACAATGACGACAACGGCGAAATTTTTACCGTAACGCTTGAGTTTTGAGTTGTTCATCATCCGGCCTCCTTACTGCTTCGCGATGGCCGCGACAACCTTGTCCTGGGTCTCCGGAGAGGCAATGACAAGCAGTTTGTCGCCGGATTTGATCTCCGTATTACCGTTCGGTACTATCATGTCGGAAGATTTCCGGATGATGCAGCCTATGATGGTATTCGGAGGCAATGTGATATCCATGAGTTTCTTGCCGACACAGCTGTAGTTCGGCTCTACGAGAAGCTCTGAGATGATTACCTTTTCGTCCTCAATGGACATAGTCTTTATGAGGTTCTCAACGGTAGTTGCCTGAGCAATGTACTGGGCAACCATGTGAGTTGAGGATATTACGGTGTTTACACCGAGTTCCTTGAAGAGGTCGGCGTTTTTCGGGTTCGCGACGGTACAGATGACTTTCTTTACGCCGAAGCAGCGCTTCGCGTACTGGCAGATAGCGAGGTTGTCCGCGTCGCGGTGAGTGAGAGCGATGACGACGTCAAAGTCCTGTATTCCTGCGTCTTTAAGCACGAAATATTTTGAGGGATCTCCGTTTACGACGGGGATTTTATGCGTTGACGCGAGATATTCACAGTACTGCTGATCATCGTTTATTACTATGAGTTTGTGTTTCTTCTTGGCAAGTGTGCCGATAAGGAAGTCGGCCTGTGTACGGCCGCCCGCTACAACAATTCTCATTCTTCATCCTCCTCTTCTCCGTCAAAGAGCGATTCTTCGAAAACGCCCATTGTAAGTTTGAAAGGATAAATACCCTGAATGTTGAAGCCCTTGATAAGGAGCTCCTTGTCCGTGTCCTCAAAGCGGACATAGACATTCGGCACGCCGTAGACACGGCTTGCTATCTGTGCTATGAGGCTGTTCAAGTTGTCGTTGCCCGTGCAGGCGACAAGCATGGAGGCATCGTCGATGTCGACATATTTCAGCGTGTCGAGATCGATGCCGTCCGCTTTGACCTGGAAACCGCCGAAGGATTCGGGCAGTTTGCGAAAAGCGTTTTTCTCGTTGTCAATGATGACAACCTGATAGCCTTTGTTTGAAAGCATTGTGGCGAGTCGTGAACCGAGACGGCCGCAGCCGACGATTATGACGCGCTCACGTTTATCGAGTTTCATTTTTCTCACACTCCCTGACGATTATGCGAGGTTTGCAAGTGTTTCTTTCTGCATTTTGATTTTCTCTTCAAGTTTGGCGGCTGCGGCCTTTGTCTTTTCAACCTCAGCCTCCGGGGCTTTGGCCATAAAGCCCGGGTTATTGAGCTTCTTGTTGAAGAATTCGAGATCCTTCTCGGCCTCGGCAAGCTCTTTCTCAAGTCTTGCCTTCTCTGCCTCGAGGTCAACGAGCTCGTTCATCGGAATGAAGATTTTCGCGTCTTCGGTGATGATGCGGACCGCGCCTTCGATTTCGACATCCGCGCAGACGGTTACGGCTGAAGCGTACGCGAGACGCTTCATGTATTCCGTGCCGCGCATGAAGGTGCTCTCGAAGGCGGTGTCGATGAAGACCTCTGCCTTCTTTGAAGGCTGAACATTCATCTCCGCGCGTCTGTTCCTTATCGCCTTGACGGCGGTCATGATGCGCTCGAATTCTGCTTCATCTGAAGCGAAGTCAAGAGACTCGTCATACTCGGGATAGTCGGAAATCATGATGCTCTCGCCGTCGTGAGGCAGGGTGAGCCAGATCTCTTCTGTTATGAACGGCATGAAGGGGTGAAGGAGTTTCAGGGCATTTGAGAGAACATATACAAGTACCGCTCTCGCGTTTGCCGCGCCTTCGCCGCCCTGCTGGAGTCTGATCTTCGCTATTTCTATGTACCAGTCGCAGAAGCAGTCCCAGATGAAGTCATAGAGTTTCGCCACGGCTATGCCGAGTTCAAAGTTGTCTATGTTTGTTGAGACTTCTTTCGCGAGTGTGTTGAGTTTTGAGATAATCCACTTGTCCTCAATGGCGAGCTCACCCGGAATGTGCGGAGCGGGCTCATTGTCATCGATGTTCATTAAGATGAAGCGGGCCGCGTTCCAGATCTTGTTCGCGAAGTTGCGCGACGCCTCAACCTTTTCGGTTGAGAAACGCATGTCGTTTCCGGGGGCGTTGCCTGTCGCGAGGGTGAAACGCAGGGCATCGGCGCCATACTGCTCGACTATCTCGAGCGGGTCGATGCCGTTGCCGAGGGACTTGCTCATCTTACGCCCCTGGGCGTCGCGTACCAGACCGTGAATAAGGACGGTCCTGAAAGGTTCCGCGTGCATCTGCTCGCAGGATGAGAATATCATACGGGCAACCCAGAAGAAGATGATGTCGTAACCCGTGACAAGTGTGTCTGTCGGGAAGTAATGCTTAAGTTCCGGTGTGTCATCCGGCCAGCCGAGTGTTGAAAACGGCCAAAGAGCGGATGAGAACCAGGTGTCAAGTGTGTCGGGATCCTGCGTCAGGTGTTCGCTGCCGCAGTGGGCGCACTTTGTCGGTGTCTCTCTTGCAACGGTGATCTCACCGCAGTCGTCGCAGTACCAGGCGGGAATTCTGTGACCCCACCAGAGCTGACGGGAAATGCACCAGTCCTTGATGTTCTCCATCCAGTGGTAGTAAATCTTGTCGAAACGGTCCGGTACAAACTGAACCTTGCCCTCCTTGACTATGTCGATAGCGGGCTTTGCAAGGGGTTCCATACGGACGAACCACTGCTTTGAAACGCGTGGTTCAACTGTCGTGCCGCAACGGTAGCAGGTGCCGACATTATGTTTCATCGGCTCAACTTTGATGAGATAACCTTCCTCTTCAAGCTGTTTTACGAGGGCCTTGCGGCATTCGTAAATCTCCATGCCGACATACTGCTGAGGTACGAGTTCGTTCATATATCCGTCGTCAGTCATGACATTGACTACGGGCAGGTCATGGCGAAGTCCGACCTCGAAGTCGTTCGGGTCATGGGCGGGTGTGATTTTAACAACACCTGTTCCGAATTCGGGCTCAACATACTCGTCGGCGATTATCGGAATCTCTTTATTCATTATCGGAAGGATAACTGTTTTTCCGATGAGATGTTTATAACGCTCGTCGTCCGGATGAACGGCAACGGCCGTATCGCCGAACATGGTCTCCGGACGGGTTGTGGCGAGTTTTACATCGCCCGTTCCGTCAGCGAGCGGGTAGCGGAGGTGCCAGAAGGAACCTTCCTTCTCCTCATACTCAACTTCCGCGTCGGAGATGGAGGTCAGGCAGTGAGGGCACCAGTTTATGATGCGCTCTCCGCGGTAGATGAGGTCCTTCTCATAGAGACGGTTGAACACCTCGACAACTGCTTTCGAGCAGCCTTCGTCGAGAGTGAAACGCTCGCGGTCCCAGTCGCAGGATGAGCCGAGCTTCTTGAGCTGCTCGACTATGCGTCCGCCGTACTGCGCTTTCCAGTCCCAGGCGCGCTCAAGGAAACCTTCGCGGCCGAGGTCCTGCTTTGTGATGCCCTCTTTTTTGAGAGCCTCAACAATCTTTGCTTCTGTGGCGATAGACGCGTGGTCAGTGCCGGGGAGCCATAAGGTATCAAAACCCTTCATCCTTTTGTAGCGGATGAGGATATCCTGCAGAGTATTGTCGAGAGCATGACCCATGTGAAGCTGGCCGGTGATGTTCGGCGGGGGAATCACGATTGTGTAAGGTCTCTTGCTCTCGTCAAGATTTGCGTGAAAGTACTTGCCCTCAAGCCAGGACGCGTATATGCGGTCCTCAACCTCGGAGGGGTTGTACTTTTTTGCAAGGTCTTTCATTACGTTTGCCTCCGTATATAAGATAGTTAATTAAATAACATAGTTTATCAACTTATTATATATTTTACCTAAAGTAAATGCAAGTGGGAGTTGCCTTGACATAAACGGCACAAAAACCTATAATTTTGGGTGAATTTTTTATCTTTGAAAGAAGATTTTTATGGAGCTTCTGAAGGTTCTTGAAAACATTGAATACAGCGTTGTAAATGGCGAGATCGGAAACACTGAAATCTCCGATCTGGTTTATGACTCACGCGACGCAAACGACGCAGTTGCGTTCGTTTGCCTCTGCGGCGCGGCAGCCGACGGCCACGACTATGCGGGTAAAGCATATGACCTCGGATGCCGTGTTTTTGTTGTGCAAAAACCGGTTGATTTGCCTGATGATGCCCTCGTTGTTTCCGTGGCCGACACACGCGCCGCGCTCGCCCATATGTCAGCCAATTTCTTTGAGCATCCCTCAAAGGAAGTCAAGGTTGTCGGAATCACGGGCACAAAAGGAAAAACAACCACTACTTACATCATCAAAACACTTCTCGACTCCTGCGGTGTAAAAGCCGGTCTCATAGGCACCACCGGCGCTTCCTGGAGCGACAAAAAGGTCGCGACGGTAAATACTACGCCCGAGTCATACGAGACCCAGAAAATACTCAGGATGATGGCCGACGACGGCGTTGAAGTCTGTGCCATGGAAGTCTCTTCCCTCGGTGTAAAACAGCATCGTGTTGACGGCATAAACTTCTTCTGCGGGGTCTTTACCAATATCACTCCGGACCACATAGGCGGGGCGGAGCACGAGTCGTATGAGGAGTACTATTCTTTCAAGAAAAAGTTCTTTGAAATGTGTGATACCGCGGTAGGCTGCGCAGACGATGAAAACACCGCTGACATGATCAGTCCCTCGGCCGGAAAAAAGATTCTTTACGGCTTTGACGAGAAGGCGGATTACAGAGCCGAAAACATTGTACCTACGCGCCAGGACACCTATCTCGGCGTAGGCTTTGACCTCTTCAGAAACGGCAGAAAAGAGGGCCGTTTCAGAGTCAGTCTGCCGGGAAAATTCTCGGTTGAAAACTCGCTTGCCGCGCTCTGTGTGGCCGATCTTCTCGGCGTCGACATAAGTGTTGCCGGCAAGGCTCTCGAGAGCGTCAGCGCGCCGGGCCGCGCGCAGGTCGCATATATGAACAAGGACTACGGAATAATAATCGACTATGCCCACAACGGGATATCCCTGACGAGTCTTGTTGAGACGATACGGGAATACAATTTCAGAAGAATAATCGCCCTCTTCGGTTCGGTAGGCGACAGGGCTCAGCTCCGCCGCGAGGAACTCGGAAAAACAGCGGCGAAGCTTTGTGATTATACAATAATCACAACTGACGATCCGGGGTATGAGGATCCGGAGAAAATCTGCAAAGAAATTGCCGGGTTCATGGTTGAGGAAAATCCCGATGCAAAATATGAAATAATAGTTGACAGAAGACAGGCTGTCCTTCATGCCATGAATATGCTTGAGGAGGGTGACATACTTCTCCTCTGCGGAAAAGGCCATGAGACCGCCCAGAAAGTAAAGGGCGAAAAGGTATATTACTCTGAGATAGAGACGGTCAGGGAAGGATTCGGCCTGACTTTCACGGAGGAGACCGACTTTGATGCCTTTGACGGATTTGTCGGGGAACGAGGCGGCGAGTATCAGCAGACGAGCGTCTGGCCGAATGTCAAAAAAGCCTGGAAACCCTATTTCTATTCAGGTTTTTGCGGTACGGAACGGATACTTACGGCGCTCGTTCTGGAACGAAAACTTCCTTTTGCCGGCAAACTCTGGTACATACCCTGCGGAGCGGTATGCGATTACGGCAACAAGGAACTTCAGAGGCAGTTTGCCGAGTTTTTAAAGCGTGAGATGAAAGCGCACGGCGCTTTCTGCGTTATAGTCGATCCGCTTATTCCTCTGCGTATTGACGGCGAGGAGCAGGAGGACGGCGTTGCCGCGCACAGGCTTCTCACTTCACTTGGTTATGAACTCAACACGGATATTGATTCCTATACATACAAGCACCCGGTTCAGACTATGATTCCGCTCAAAGATGAAGACGGAAAAGAGATCCCTGCGGAGACCATTTTAAAGGGCTGTGAAAAGGGTGTAAGGTACTCTGTCCGCGTGGGCAATTCCAGAGGTCTCGTCGCAAAGAGATACACCTATGAGGACATGGAAAAAGACCACAAAATTCTTGAGGACTTTATGTCTGTCATGGGTGACACCTCTGACAGAAATTCCTTTGTCAACAGGGATGAAAACTACATTGAAAACCTGATAAAGAATCTTGCGGATTATACCGATATTTCCCTTATCTACTACGACAAGGCGAAGGACAAACAACTTGAGGAAGAACGTATTCTCCGGCGTGATGAAGTAATAAAAGAACTCGGCACCGCGCCCGAGAAAAAGCTTCGCGGTCTTCATGACGAACTTGAAACCATAGAGAAGAATTCCGCAAGCTATCACCAGCGTCTTGAAGAGACTTCGGACTATCCGCATGACGCGAAAATAGCGGTCGCAGGCGGACTGACCATTCGCTACGGAGGCACCGCCTCCTGCGTCTTCGGCGGCACCCGCGACCTGGTGCGCAACAACACGCGTTCCAGCCATTTCTTAAACTATGAGCGCATAAAAGAGAGTGTCGCGGAAGGTATGGACTTCCATGACCTCGGCTATGTACTCTGCGAGAACCCGAATCCTCCGACAAACGGGAACGGTACGCTCGGTCCCATGGAGGCGCGTGAGAACTTCAAGGGCATTAAGGATTTCAAGCTCTCTTTCGGTGCAAAATACTACGAGTTCATCGGCGAGTATATTCTCGTCGGAAACAAGTTCAGATACTGGATTTACAAGGAGTTCATGCCAAAAGCGAAGAGAATCAAAATGCGCCTTGTAAGACTCCTCAGAAGAGCTAAAAAATGAGAACACTTGAGTACGTGATTCCAAGTGAATATGACGGAAAGAAAGTCCTGTATTTTCTCAAGGGAAAAGCGGGGCTTTCCTCACGTATGATCAGAAGTCTCAAACTCGTTGAGAATGGATTTCTTTTAAATGGTGAACATACCAGGACAATTGAGATTCTGCATGAGGGCGACATGCTGACAGTCAACATCCCCGAGGACGAGATGGACGAGGGGCTGACAGAGTATGACGGAGCGGATTTCGGTGACCTTGAAATTCTCTATGAGGATGACGATATTATCGCCGTAAACAAGCCGCCTATGCTTGCGGTTCACCCTACTCATAACCATCAGGGAGACACGCTCGCGAACCTCATAGCAGGGTATCTTCAGAGCAAGGGAAAAAAGGCGAAGTTCAGGGCTGTCGGACGCCTCGACAAGGGCACGTCCGGCATCGTGATATGTGCGCTTAACGCCTTCGCCGCGTACAGACTGCAGGGGAATATCGAGAAGACATATTATGCTCTCACAGAGGGTGTTTACGAGGGTGAAGGCAGTATCGATGCGCCCATATACCGCCCCGACCCGATAAAGTCGGTGCGGACCGTAGACGAGCGCGGTGATTTCGCGCTGACGCACTACACGGCGCTCGGCTCCGGCACGCTGCCGGACGGCACCGAGGCGTCCTTCCTGAAAATAAACATTGAAACGGGAAGAACACACCAGATCCGTGTTCATTTCGCACACCTCGGCACTCCTCTGATAGGGGACACAATGTACGGCAAAAAGCGCGATGATATCTGCCATCAGGCCCTTCATTGCGGACATGCCGAATTGTTACAACCATTTACAAATTGTAAGATTATCCTTGATGCGCCACTGCCACAAGATATTACGGAAATTATATGCAATATATACAAATATGAAGAAAATTAATAAATATACTTTTAATTTGTGTTTTTGTGTGGTAATATACTTGTAACTGATTTGTAATATATTTAATTGGGGTGTTAATCACTTGGAGAAGTTTGTTATCAATGGGGGAAACAAGCTCTACGGTGAAGTAGATATCAGCGGCGCCAAAAACTCGGCCGTTGCCATTCTCCCGGCAACATTGCTTGCACAGGGTGTATGTCGTATTGAGAATATACCGAACATCAGCGATGTTACCGTTATGCTTAAGATTTTAAAAACAATGGGTGCTCAGATAAAACTTGTAAATGAGCACACCTATGAAATAGATACACGTTCAGTCGAGTCCTTCACGGTCCCTTATGAACTTACACGCCACCTTCGTGCATCGTACTACCTTATCGGTGCGCTTTTGGGTCGTTGCAACTTCGCGAGAGTTGCCATGCCCGGCGGCTGTAACTTCGGCGGTGTTCGTCCCATAGACCAGCACCTCAAAGGCTTTGAAGCACTCGGCGCTACTGTTACTATGGAGGAAAATGCCATAGTAAACACTTCCGCCGACCAGCTCGTCGGAAACTCCATCTACATGGACGTTGTATCAGTCGGCGCGACCATTAACATCATGCTCGCTGCGGTCAAGGCGCGCGGTCTCACGGTTATAGAAAATGCCGCGAAAGAGCCGCACATCGTTGACCTTGCGAACTTCTTAAACTCAATGGGCGCTGATATCCGCGGCGCAGGTACCGATGTTATCAAAATCCGCGGTGTATCCTTCCTTCACGGATGTGACTATTCGATAATACCCGACCAGATAGAGGCCGGTACTTATATGACAGCTGTTGCCGCCACAGGTGGTGACGTGCTCGTCAAGAACGTAGTTCCCAAGCACCTTGAGTCCATCTCCGCGAAGCTCATAGAAGCAGGCGCTGAAGTTATCGAGTACGATGACTCCATCCGCGTTGTATCAACGGGTGAACTCACAAAGTGCAACATCAAGACAATGCCGCACCCCGGTTTCCCGACAGATATGCAGCCGCAGTTTGCGGTCGCTCTCTGCTGCGCAACCGGCACCAGCATTATCTCTGAAGGCGTATGGGACAACCGTTTCAAGTATGTTGACCAGCTCATTCGCATGGGCGGCGAGATAGAAGTAAACGGCAAGGTTGCCGTCATCACCGGTGTTGATCACTTAAACGGCTCTCCGGTCAAGGCCGATGACCTCCGCGCAGGCGCCGCCATGATTATCGCCGGTCTCATCGCCAGAGGCACAACCGAGATTGAAAACGTTGTCTACATTGACCGCGGTTATGAGTCCGTTGTTGAGAAGTTTAAGGCAATAGGCGCGGACATCTCACGCGTATCATTCGAAGACGAGCCTACAAACGAAGTTCGTACGGCAGGCTGATCGGATGTATAAGTTCTGCCCGCTGTTTTCCGGAAGCTCGGGAAACGCGACGTACATAGGCACGGAGCACGAGGGTGTGCTTATAGATGCCGGAAAAAACTGCAAAGCAATCAAGGAAGCTTTGGCCGCAACAGGTGTTGAACCTGAGGCGGTCAAGGCTCTTTTCATTACCCATGAACATACCGATCACTGCAGCGGTATGAGGGTTTTTGCCAACAAATATAAAATTCCCGTTTACTCAAGTGAGGCGACTCTCACCATCCTTGATCAGATGGGCCATCTGAATGGCGACTTCCCGGTATACTCTATTTCCGACTATGCCGACATAGGGGACTTTCATATAGAGTGCCATAAGACTTCGCACGATGTAGTCGATCCCCACTGCTACAGTATCCTTCTTCCGAACCTCAAAAAGGTCTCGGTTGTAACCGACACGGGAATAATAACAGAGGAGACAATGGACGGCATCACAGGTTCCGAGACCGTCCTTCTTGAGTCAAACCATGATACCGGCATGCTGGCGAGCGGCCCGTATCCGTACTTTTTAAAGCGCAGGATAATGGGCGCGCAGGGACACCTGAGCAACGAGGATTCCGCAGAAACATCGGTAAAGCTTTTGAAATCAGGCACGAGAAACATAATTCTTGCCCACCTGAGTAAAGAGAACAATTTCCCCGAACTTGCGTACAATACCACCTTTGCCCGCCTGACAATGGAGGGCGCGACACTCGGTGAGGACTACACTCTCACCGTCGCAAACAGGGATGAGCCCACGCCGACGGAGGTATAAGATGCAGACCATAAACATAATTTGCATAGGAAAACTCAAAGAGCAATACCTCAGGGATGCCCAGAAGGAATATGCCAAACGGTTGACGGCATTTTGCAAACTAAATATAATTGAACTCGACGAATACGCTTTGCCGGAAAGTCCGAGCGAGGCACAGATAAAACAGGGCCTCGAAAAAGAGGGCAAAGCGATCTTAAATAAAATCGATAAAGACGCATATGTCTTTGCCCTCTGCATAGAGGGCAGACAAAAGGACTCTCCCGCCTTCGCGGGAGAAATAAAGCGGCTCGCTGTGGAAGGTCACAGCAATCTGACATTCATAATCGGCGGCTCGTTCGGCCTCTCCGACGAGGTAAAAAACCGGGCTGACCAACGACTTTCAATGTCAGAGATGACCTTCCCGCACCAACTCGCCAGAATCATGCTTATCGAGCAGATTTACAGGGCATATCAGATCAACTCAAACGGCAAGTATCATAAGTAACTGCGTTGTTTATCGGACAGAAAGGAGGGAGACAAAGTGGCCGAAAAGAAGAAAAAGGAAGAAGCTGTAAAGGAAAACACCTTGACAGAAGAGAAGAAAACAACAAAAAAGAAGACCGAAACCAAGAAAAAGACTGATACTGCGAAGAAAACGGCCACGACCAAGTCTGCCTCCAAGAAGACAACGACAAAGAAAACTACAGAAAAGAAAGAACCGGCCAAAAAGAAAGAAACAGCCAAGAAAGAGCCGGCAAAGAAA
>JAFYJR010000149.1 GCA_017538005.1 Clostridia bacterium
ACGATATATAGGTATTTTGGAGGCCTTTTTATATGAGTGTGACCGTAAAATTCATGCCATACGGTAAAGAAGTGTGCATTTTTGATGACGCCACGATAATGGATGCCGAGCGCGAGGCCGGGCTCGGCTTTGAGTACCCGTGCGGCGGCACGGGCACCTGCGACAAGTGCCTCGTCGACATTGATGTCAACGGAGAGCGCAGCCGCGTTAAAGCGTGCACGACAAAGGTAAAGGACGGAATGGTAATCACCATTCCGGAGGAATCTCTCGTGCACGAGGATAAAGTTCTGACAACAGGTGTCAATACTGATGTTGTGATAAACCCCATGGTTTATGTTGATGAGGACACCCCTGCCCTCCTCGGTGTCGCTTTTGATATCGGTACAACAACAATTGCCGCATATCTTATGGATCTGCGCAACGGTTCACAGATTGATGTCCTCGGCGAACTGAACGAACAGACAAAGTACGGCGCGGATGTTGTCTCCCGCTGTATATTTGCACTTAAAAACGGCGTTGAAGAGATTTCCGGATGCGTAAACGCACAGGCTGATAAAATGATAGGAAAGTTGCTTGAAAAGAACGGCTTTACCGCTGATGATGTCTATGCCGTAACGATTGTCGGAAATACCTGTATGCACCACATCTTTGCCGGTATTAATCCCACCACACTTGTTGAAATACCTTATATGCCGACCGTGTATGAGGCTTTTGAAAAGCCCGCGCGGGAGCTTCTTACAAATGTAAATAAAGACGCAAAAATTTTCTTCCTGCCCGTTATTGCGGGCTTTGTCGGAGCTGACACGGTCGGCGCCATGCTGGCTACCGGTTTCGACAAAAAAGAGAAGATTACCCTTTTGCTTGATATAGGAACAAACGGTGAGATGGTTCTCGGCAACAAAGACCGCTTTGTCGCCTGCTCCACCGCCTCCGGTCCCGCTTTTGAAGGCGCGAAGATTCTCTTCGGCATGCGCGGCACCTCCGGCGCCATTGACCATGTCTCCCTCGTCGACGGTGAACTTCTTGTTTCCATAATAGACACCAACGAAGCAGTCGGTATCTGCGGTTCGGGTCTTATAGATGTTGTCTCAGTTTTGCTTGACGAAGGCATTATCATGCCGAGCGGCAGATTTGACAGAAAATATGACGGCCCGCTTAAAGACAGAATAATTGACAGGGACGGTTCAAAATGCTTCCTCGTCGCCGATAAGGTATGTGTCACACAGAAGGATATACGCGAGGTTCAGCTTGCGAAGGGCGCCATAGCGGCCGGCATAGAGATTCTCACAGAGACGCTCGGCATCACATATGATGACATAAATGAAGTGCTTATCGCCGGCGCTTTCGGAAATTATATGCGCAAAGAAAGTATGTGCCGCATAAAGCTGATTCCGCAGGAACTTCTGGACAGAATAGTGCCCGTGGGCAACGCCGCCGGTGAGGGCTCAAAGAACTGTCTTGTTTCAAAAGATGAGTACGCTCACGCGTCCGAGATAGCTAAAAAAGCCGAGTTTATCGAACTCGCCTCTCACCCGAATTTCCAGCAGCTGTTTATAAAGCAGCTTGACTTTTAAGGAGGTACTGATATGAAGATTACTTCCGCCATGCTGTTTTATCAGCTTTCCAAAAAGTGCGACTTTGTTGAGAAGCGCGCTCCTTCAAATAAACTTCAGATAGAAAACATAAGGTTCTATAACGGAAAGACCGAGGTGGGTCTCCTCTACCTCGTTGACTGCAAGCGTCTGGAAAAAGCCATTGTCGCAAAGAAACCGTGTTCTCTGATTTTCATAAACGCGGAGGATTTAAACCACGATTATATTCCGAAGAACTGTGACTACGCGATTTTCAAAAATGTGAGAAACTTCTTTGACCTCGCGGAAATTGTTTATGAGTGCATTGACGACCTTCAGACCTGGGACTGCAAACTGAAAGACGGTCTTGTAAACCGTATTCCTCTTGATGAGTTCGGCGCAATAGCGCAGGATATCATAAAAGAACCGCTCTATATCATGACGCACAACTTTTCCCTCCTCGCCCTCTCGGGTAAACACAGTTATGACTTCCTGGAGGAAGATATCGAAAACATAGGCGCCGAAGAGGCAATACACAAGTCCAACTTCGGCAGATCCCTTGCCGTCAAATATGTCCGCAGACTCATCTCCGACAGAGAGTATGAGAATTCAATGGAACGCACGGATATCTATGAGTATTCAGACAGCAGACACAATAAATATCTCTGCATGAATATTTTCAGTGACAACCGCTACATTGCCCGCCTGATGGCTCCCATAAAGTATTATGGCGAGGAAGCGGATGAAGGATTTGTTCAGTTGTTCAGACACTTCTTTGATTATCTGAAGCAGGTATATCTGCGCTATACTGATGATCCGCTGATAAAGAACACTTCCGATAAACTGCATATTCTTATTGACGATATGCTTTTCTCGTCGGAAAAACTTGACGATGTAGACGCAAACCTTATTCTTCAGAATTACTCGTGGGGAAGGAATGACCGCTATACCGTCATCAAATTCACTTTCTTCAAGAATTCAAAATGGGATGAGATGACCGAGTATATCCGCGGCAAACTCGAAGAGACCTGGTCTAATTCCTGCGCCGTAATTCATGACGACTACATTGTCTGGGTCTTCAATCATTCGCTTTCAAAGAATTCCGAGGATACACACAGATTCTTCCATGTTCTCGCCTACATCCTTCGCGATTTCGTATGCAAAGCCGGAGTGTCT
>JAFYJR010000023.1 GCA_017538005.1 Clostridia bacterium
AGACGCGCCTTCCGGCAGTTTTACATAGTCTAAAACCGCCAGACTGTCCAGGAAATGCTTCCTGACTATCTCGTCCGGCCCGGTTATTGCCGTCAGGTTGATCTTCTCATTCCAGGAGACCAATTCGGCTGCATATGTATCAAATCTGTCGAGAGCCGCGTCATCCAGATACGGCGCGCCTGATTTTAGTAATTCTTTATCTATCATTGGTGTCTCCTGACTAAAGAAGGAATACGGTGTTTGCCGACGAAAGGCACCGTGGCGCCTGGCGACCTCTGCACACGAGGACAAAATGTTTGCATTTTGCCGCAGGGTTTATAATCTTGGCCACTACTTAAGCCTAGGTGATTTCTCGACGGTGAATACCGGATGGCTTCGTATGACAAGGAGAGATTTATGATTGATAAAAAGTTGTTGCTTACAGGCGCGCCGTATCTGGATGACGCGGCTCTCGACAGATTTGATACATATGCAGCCGAATTGGTCGTCTGGAATGAGAAGATCAACCTGACGGCAATAACCGAGCCGGACGAGATAGTCAGGAAGCATTTCCTGGACAGTCTGGCGGTTTTAGACTATGTAAAACTGCCGGAAGGCGCGTCTCTGATAGATGTCGGAACAGGCGCGGGATTTCCGGGACTGGCGCTTCTGATCGCAAGACCGGACCTGAAAACGACTTTGCTGGACAGCACGGAAAAGAAACTTAAGGTGCTCTCAGATATTCTGGATAAATTAAACCTTTCCGCGGATCTTGTGCACATGAGGGCAGAGGAAGCGGGGAGAGACGAAAGATACAGAGAACAGTTTGATTTTGCGACAGCCAGAGCAGTAGCAGAGCTTAAAGTGCTTTCAGAATACTGCCTTCCGTTTGTAAGAAAAGGCGGATTTTTCATAAGTATGAAGGGCGCGGAATCCGAAAAAGAACTTGCAGATGCAGAAAATGCCATAGCCGTACTCGGCGGAAAAGTAAGCAATATGAACAGGTTTGAACTGGACGGATGCGGCGAAAGGGCAATAATAAGCATAGAAAAAATAAATTTTACGGACAAAAAATACCCAAGACCTGCCGGTCAGATGAAAAAGAAGCCACTATAAATTGTGTTTAACGCCAAAATCAGCCGATGTTTCACGTGAAACATCGGCTTTACTTATATTATTATATGTGCTACTATAATTTTCGCATTAACAGAAAAGGAGGCAACCCGTTTGGCAAAAACAGTAGCAATCTTGAGCCAGAAGGGCGGTGTCGGTAAGACGACAACTGCCGTAAACCTTATAGCTTCAATCGGAGCCCACGGAAAGCGAGTGCTTCTGTGTGACTCTGACGCACAGGGCAACTCTACAAGCGGTTTCGGCATAGACAAGCGCTCTCTCAAGTATTCAACATATGATATTATTATGAACAATGTGCCGGCGAGGGATGTTATCATAACCACCAAGTTTCAGGGGGTAGATGTCCTTCCTTCAAACATGAATCTCGCCGCCGCGGATCTCGAACTCGTAAACATAAAGGGACGCGAATCAAAGCTGAAGAATGCTTTGCTGCCCCTCTATAACAACTACGACTACATCTTTATAGACTGTCCGCCTTCCTTAGGGTTGATTACATTAAACGCACTCTGTGCGGCAGATACGATTATCATCCCCATCCAGTGCGAATTCTACGCGCTCGAAGGTCTTTCACAGCTTATGGCGACAGTCAGGCAGGTAAAACGCCTCTATAATCCCATGCTTGATCTTGAAGGCGTTGTTCTCACCATGTACGACGGAAGACTGAATCTTACACAGCAGGTTGTTGCCGAGGTAAAGAAATTCTTCCCGAAGAAGGTCTATGCCTCAGTAATTCCGAGAAACGTAAGGCTCTCAGAAGCACCGTCTTTCGGCATGCCGGTAATGTACTACGACAAGAACTCACGGGGAAGCCAGGCGTATGAAGCGCTTGCGGTTGAATTCCTCAAACAGAACAAAACGAGGTGAGAAAGATGGCAACAGCAAAAAAAGGCGGTCTGGGCAGAGGCCTCGAAGCATTATTCCTTGATAACGCCATAGAGGATATTGAAACAATAAAGGGCAGCACATTAAAACTCAACGAAATTGAGCCCAACAAAGAGCAGCCCAGAAAAACCTTTGATGAAAAAGCACTGCAGGAACTTGCGAACAGCATAGAGCGAAACGGCATACTTCAGCCGATACTCGTACGCCCGATGGCGGACGGATCATATCAGCTGGTTGCCGGTGAGCGTCGCTGGAGAGCGGCCCGTATGGCCGGCCTCTCAGAGATTCCGGTAGTCATAAAAGAATTGTCCGACGAGCAGGCAATGGAGATTTCCCTTATCGAAAACCTGCAGCGTGAGGACTTAAACCCCATAGAAGAAGCGGAAGGCCTTCAGCTTCTCATTGAACGCTATAACCTGACTCAGGAAGAGGCGGCGGCGCGTGTAGGACGCTCAAGACCTGCCATCGCAAACTCGCTTCGACTCTTAAACCTGCCGGAAGAGGTACGCACTCTCGCGAAAGAGGGTAAAATCTCCGCGGGTCACGCCAGAGCCCTTCTCTCTTTTGAGAAAAAAGCGGATATGCTCAAAACGGCAAAAGATATTCAGAAGGAAGATCTCTCCGTCAGAGATGTGGAAAAACTCGCGAGACTCTCTAATAAAGACGAAAACAAAGAGCAAAAACCCAGAAAAAAGGCGAACAGGGATACTTTCTACGACGAAGTGGAACTTGCTCTTTCGGAAACTCTCGGCCGTAAAGTACGCGTGCTCGTTTCCAAGACCGGCGGCACTCTTGAGATGGAATTCTTCGACAAGAAAGACCTCCAGAAACTCGCGAAACAGCTCGATACGGAATAAAGGAGACAGCAGGAAATGCTTGATATTAAATTTGTCAGGGAAAACCCCGACATTGTAAAAGAGAATATTAAAAAGAAATTCCAGGACGAAAAACTTCCCCTGGTTGATGAGGTCATATCCCTTGATGAAGAGCGCCGTCAGACGATAGTCAAAGCGGACGAACTGCGCGCAAACAGAAACCGCATCTCAAAAGAGATAGGAAATCTCATGGCGCAGGGCAAGAGGGAAGAGGGCATGGCGCTCAAGGAACAGGTAACCGCGCAGGCGGCAGAGCTCGAAGAACTGTCAAAACGCCAGGACGAGCTCACCGAAAAGGTTACCGAAATAATGATGCGAATCCCGAATATCATTGACCCGTCTGTGCCGATAGGCAAAGACGACACTGAAAATGTGGAAGTCGAGCGCTTCGGCGAGCCGAAAGTGCCTGATTACGAGATTCCATATCATGCCGACATCATCGCGGCTCTCGGCGGTCTTGACAAAGAAGCCGCCGGAAGAACAAGCGGCGAAGGTTTCTACTTCCTGCTCGGCGACACGGCGAGACTTCATGAGGCAATGATAGCCTATGCCCGTGATTTCATGATAAACGCGGATTTCACGTATGCAATACCCCCGTTTATGATTCACAGCGATGTGGTCAAAGGCGTCATGAGTTTTGCCGAAATGGAAGCCATGATGTACAAGATAGAAGGGGAGGACCTCTTCCTTATAGGCACATCCGAACACTCGATGATAGGTCGTTTCAAGGGTGAGATGATAAATAAAGAGAATCTTCCGATTACTCTGACATCCTACTCTCCGTGCTTCAGAAAAGAGGGCGGTTCACACGGCCTTGAGGAGCGCGGTCTCTACCGTGTTCACCAGTTTGAGAAACAGGAAATGATAGTTATCTGCGAGCCCGAAGAATCCATGGACTGGTACGAAAAGATGTGGAAGCTGACTGTTGACTTCTTCAGGAGCCTCGACATACCCGTGCGCCAGCTCGAATGCTGCTCCGGTGACCTCGCGGACCTCAAAGTCAAGTCCTGCGATGTGGAGGCCTGGTCTCCGCGTCAGCAAAAGTACTTTGAGGTCGGCTCATGCTCAAACCTCTCCGACGCGCAGGCGCGCCGTCTCGGCATCCGCGCCAAAGGTGAGAGCGGCAGCTACTTCCTGCACACCTTAAACAACACCGTAGTGGCTTCTCCCCGCGGCCTGATAGCCCTCCTCGAGAACAACTATCAGCCGGACGGCTCAGTCCTTATCCCCAAGGTCCTTCAGCCGTATATGGGCGGCAAAGAAGTACTCACTCCGAAAAATTAAGACAAAAAAGAAACCCGCTCGTGAGAGCGGGTTCTTTTTTTATTCTTCTGTTGTTTCTTCGGCGGCCTTCGGCAGGATTTTGCCGTAACGGACGCCTTCTGCGTCTGAGCGCGGCGCTCTGTCGGGAGCTTCAACGCGCTGTGACTCACGCGGCGCTCTGTCTCTGCCGCGTCCGCCGCCACGGTTATTGCCGTAGGACTTGCGGGGAGCGGAGGCTCTCGCGCCTTCTTCGAGCGATACAATTACTTTTCTGTCCGCGTCCGAACCTACGGAGTAGGATGTGACGCCGGGGATTTTAACTATCTCCGTATGGATGATTCTGCGCTCGAAAGGATTCATGGGATCAAGCGCAACGTTTCTGCCGTACTTCTTTACTCTTCCCGCAGTGCGTCTCGCTATCTCCTTGAGTGCGGCTTCACGCTTTTCTCTGTAGTTTCCGACGTTTATGGAAACCTTCATGAAGTCGTCGCCCTTTGCCTTGTTTGCGACAAGCCTTACAAGGTACTGAATGGAATCGAGAGTCTCTCCACGTCTGCCTATGAGGAGACTGTAATCTTCTTCACTTGTGATACTGAAGAAATAGTCCTTGTCGCGTCTGGAAATTTCAACTGTCGTGCCTTCTACGCCTATTCCTTTGATAATTGTAAGAAGGTACTCATACGCCTTCTTTACGTTTTCGGGGCAGGCGGCAAGGTCAATAACCTCTGCCGGCTCCTCTTCCTTTACTTCTTCGGGCTGCTGCTCAGCCTTCTCTGTCTTAGGCGCTTTTTTCTTTTCGTCTTTCTTTGCCGATGCCTTTTTCTTTGCGGGCTTCTCATCGGGTGCCTCGTAAAAAGCGCGTACTTCGGCGAGTTTTCCGCCGAATATGCCGAGAACCTTCTTCTCGGGCATCGCTATTACTTCAAACTGTACGTCTGCTTTTTCGGGGGCATTGAGTTCGAGAGCCGCGGCCTGCTGTGCCTCTTCAAGTGTTGCACCGGTGCCTGTTGCCTCTTTAATCATTTTTACCTCCAAAATATAAAAACCGCCGGCTCTGACAGACATTTTAAAGCGGCGGTTTAGGTTTCACTTTTATTCGGTTGTCTTGGAAAGGATGGCGACATTTTCTTTTACGGCCGCCTCTTTTTCCCTTCGCGTTATGGACTCGTCGATCATCATCTTCGCGATGACTTTCTTCGGTTCGTATATCTTATTCAGTATAAGCATCTGTACCATTCCGAGAACACTGTTAAGCGCCCAGTAGATACCGATACCTACGGGGAACGAGTAACCGAGCCAGAGAGACATAAACGGCATGAACAGGAACATGCAGCCCATGGACATATTGTTCGCAGCGTCAGGCGTCTGCTGTCTCTGTCTGATGAAACTGTAAAGCGATGTAGCCATGGCGCCCAGGAAGGCCGCTATGGGAACAAGAGCATATACGGATTTCCAGCCGTATGCTGACGGAATTACGCCCAGGTCAAGACCGAAAGCCGTAAAATGGAAGCTTTCGAGCTTTGTCCAGACATCCGCCGACATATCAGGGAGAAGCTCTTTGAGTTCATCGATATGGCTGAGTACACCGATTTCTCCAAGTCTGATATTCCTTGAGTTGGAAAGCAGGGGAGAAACAGCTTCGGAAAGCTGTGATACCGTTTCTTTGTCAAATCTCAAAATGTAGGAAAGAGGTTTGTAAATGGCTCCGTAAAGACCCATGATGATAGGGAACTGGATGAGCAGGGTACCGCAACCTGCCGTCATCGAGCCGTAACCCTCTTTCTGATAAAATGCCTGGATCTCTTCGTTGATCTTCTGCTGATCTCCGGCATATTTTTGTCTGATTTTTTCGATTTTTGCGCGTGTTCTTAAAGTTTTTGCCTGGTTCTTCTGAGTAGAAACTGTACTGGGGATGAGAATAAGTTTTGCGATAAGTGTGAAGGCAATGAGGGCAAGGCCGTAATTGCCGCCGCAAATCTTATAAAGGAACCAGAGTATCCATCCGAAAGGATAGGAAAATACATCGTAGATAAAATTCATTACTTAACCTTCTTCTCAGGTACGGGATCGTAGCCGCCCGATGTAAGAGGGCTGCAACGTATTATTCTCCACAGCGTCAGAAGGGAGCCCTTTAAGGGTCCGAAACGCTCGATTGCCGTAATGCCGTATTCCGAACAGGTCGGATAGAACTTGCACATGGCCGGAAGCTTTGGTGAGATGTGTTTCCTGTAAAACTTGATAATCCCGATGAGTACGTCTTTCATACTTTTACTCTTTGATAATGCCGGCCTCTTTGAGCTGCCCGGTCATTATCACTTCAAGCGCCGTGCTCTTTTTCAGCCGTGTGCGTGTCCTGCAGACGAAGACCAGGTCGAATCCCTGCATTTCGTCGGCATGTTCTTTGTACACGGCGGCAAATGCCGCACGGACTTTTCTTCTTGACGTGTTTCGCTGAACGGCGTTTCCGATTTTTTTACTGGAAGTTACCCCTATACGACAAATTCCCGCACGGTTTTTCATGACATATGTGACCAGTGCAGGATTTGTATAGGAAACGCCTCTTTTATAGAGGCGTCTGAAATCGGTATTTTGATTTAAAACAACCGGTTCAGTCAAATCTTATTACCTCAAATTATACTGTGAGGTTCTTTCTTCCCTTTGCTCTGCGAGCTGAGAGAACCTTGCGTCCGTTACGGTCAGACATTCTTGCTCTGAAACCGTGAACTCTGCTTCTGTGGCGTTTATGGGGCTGGAATGTTCTTTTCACTTTACTTCCCTCCATTCACTTAACTTGCGAGAGATTATTATATATTACTTATATATTATATGTCAAGAAATTTTCTTGCCGCTTTTTTCAACAAAGAGGCCCTTCGTTGTTGAAAAAATCAGGGGTTTATGGTATAATTTGAAAGTTAATATATGTATTTTATATTTTAATTATATATCTATATATAGATATAGTTATATTAAATGAAAGGAGAAAAATAATGGAATCTTATTCCGAAGCCTGGGCGCTCGTAAAAGACTACTGCAAAGACAAAGTCTCCGCCACCATTTACTCTCTCTGGCTGGAACCTCTGACCATGGTTTCATTTGAAGATAACAAAATAACACTGCTCGCCAACACTTTCCAGGCAGGTGTAGTAAAATCGAAATTTCTGGATCTCCTGAACGAAGCTTTTGAAGCGACAATGGGATTTCCGATAGAAATAGAAATCATCTCCGAAACCTCTCCGAAAAAAGCGGAGAAGGAAGAGCGGATGGAAAAAGTACGTGAAACTTTAAGCAATGTAAATGATTTTACATTTGACAACTTCATCGTCGGTCCGTCAAATCAGTTCGCTTATGCAGCTGCTCAGGCCGTTGCCGCGAATCTTGCCGAAACTTACAATCCGCTCTTTATTTACGGAAACTCCGGTCTCGGCAAAACTCACCTTTTAAGTGCCATCTGCGCGGAGGTAAGAAAAAAACATCCGGACAGCAAAATACTCTATCTCCGTTGTGAAGACTTCACCAACGATCTTGTAAGAGCCATAGGAACGGAAACCATGCCCCAGTTCCATGACAAATACAGATCCGCCGATGTTCTGCTTGTAGACGATGTCCAGTTCATAGCCGGCAAAGACCGTACTCAGGAAGAATTTTTCAATACTTTCAATAAACTTTATGAAGCCAATAAACAGATAATTCTTACCTCGGATCGTCCGCCTAAAGAAATCGCAAATCTTGAGGACAGAATCAAAACCCGTTTTGAATGGGGCCTGCTTGCTGATATTCAGCCGCCGGATCTTGAAACAAGGATGGCCATCATAAAACAGAAAGCCTCCGAACTTTCACTTAACCTTCCTAATGAAGTTGTCCAGTACATTGCAGAAAACATAAAAACAAATGTCAGACAGCTTGAGGGCGCGGTTAAAAAACTTAATGCTTTCTGTACCATGAGCGGTCATGAACCTTCGGTTATTCTGGCTCAGAAAGCTATTAAAGATATAACTTCAGATAATCAGCCGATTCCGGTTCTTATAGACAAGATTATCAGCGAAGTCGGCAGAACTTACGGTGTTTCGACAGAAAATATTCTTTCAAAGAAGAGAGACGCCGAAACCGTAAGCGCCAGACGAGCGGCAATTTACATCATCAGAGAGATAACAAGTCTTCCGATGGAAAAAATAGGCGAAAAATTCGGAAACATGGATCACTCAACCATTCTTTACAATATAAACCAATGCAAAAAATCAATGGAAACCAATCCGTCCATCAAATCCACAATAAACTCAATCATAAACAATGTAACCGAAAACTGATTTTTAACACTTTTAAAGTTAATTAACATTCAGGTTTTCACATAATAAACAAAGCCGGTTTTAAAGAAATTTCTTTAACAATTTTTTATTGAGTTTTTCTACACTTCATTTTTGCTGAAAATCTTATATTTACATTGTTTTTAAGAGTTTTCCATCTTTTCAACCGACCTTACTATTATTAATAAAACTATAGTTAGTCTTTTATTAAAGAAAACTTTTTGGAGGAATCAAAATGAAAATCGTATGCAACGCTGAAATTTTATCAGAAGCTTGCCAAAATGTTTCAAGGGTTGTATCGACCAAGACGTCAATACCGGCTATTGAGGGTATTTACCTTAAGGCTCTGGGTAATGAACTCATGCTTACCGGTTATGATCTTGAAGTCGGTATAAATACCAGCATTGAGGCAAGAGTTGAAGAGGCCGGAAGCATTATTATAAATGCCCGCATTCTCTGCGACATTTTAAGAAAGCTTCCCGCTGAAACCGTAAGGATAGAAGCAGATGCCCGTCAGCTTTGTGTAATCTCCTGCGGTGAAGTTGAGTATAAGATAGTCGGTATAGCTGCTGAAGAGTATCCGGAACTTCCGGCCGTCAACGGCGGTTATCCTATTATCGTTGAAAGTGGAATTTTGGAAAATATGGTACGTCAGACTATTTTTGCCGTTTCAAAGAATGACACAAAAATAGTTCATACAGGCGTAAAGTTTGAAATTACGCGCGGTCAGATAAGACTTATTGCCGTTGACGGCTTCCGTCTTGCCATAAGAACGGAAAAAATCAATTATACCGGCGAAGATATGTCTTTCATCGTTCCGGCCAAGACTTTAAATGAAGTAATCAAACTTATTGACAACAGTGAAGTTATTTCAATGAATGTGGCAAAACGCCATATCATTTTTGAAATCGGCAATTACAGCATCATTTCAAGACTTCTTGACGGAGAATTCCTTGATTATAATGCTGCAATTCCGAAGAGCCTTACAACCGAAGTTAACGTAAATGTTAAATTGTTCACCGAGAGCATCGAGCGCACAAGTCTTCTTATTACAGACAGGCTCAAGAGCCCGCTGCGCTGCGTATTTGATGAAAATACCATTAAGATTTCAACTATTACAAGCCTCGGTACCGCGAACGACAAGCTTGCCTGCAAGACGGAGGGAGAGAGAATTGAAATAGGCTTTAATAACGCTTTCCTGCTTGACGCGCTGAAGGCATGCTCGGTCGATGAAGTAAGAATCACTTTAAACGGCCCTATTTCGCCGATTACGATTCTGCCTCCTGAGGGCGACAACTTCCTGTTCCTGGTACTTCCTGTAAGACTTAAAAATGAAACTTAAAATAAATACCGATTATATTACTCTTGACGGGGCAATGAAATTTGCCGGCATCGTCGGTTCCGGCGGACAGGCAAAGATGCTCATTGCGGACGGCCTCGTAAAAGTGAACGGAGCGGAAAACAGCGTTTTCCGCAAAAAGCTTTACGAGGGCGACACATTTGAATTTGACGGCGAGATTTACGAAATAACGAAGTGAGCAGTTTAGATGAAGGTTAATTCTCTTGAGACAGTAAATTACAGGAACATAGAGAATATCAGAATCGAGCCTTGCGACACCGTAAATATCATTTACGGAGAAAATGCACAGGGTAAAACCAATCTTTTGGAATCACTCTGGCTTTTCACCGGCTGCCGCTCATTTCGCGGATCAAAGGAACAGGAACTTATAAGTTTCGACAAGGACTTTGCCAAACTCTCCATGACGTTTTCTGATGACGGGAGAGAGCATGAGGCGGAGATTATCCTTGCGGATAAGAAAAAAGCGGTTTTTGACGGCGTGGAACACGCCTCAACGAGCGTTTTCTTCGGAGAGTTCCTCGGCATAATCTTCGCACCGCAACATTTAAGCCTTGTAAAAGGCGGGCCGTATGAGAGACGCAAGTTTCTGAATATGGCTCTCTGTCAGCTTCGTCCGAAGTATGAAAATGTTCTTTCAGACTTCAATAAAATACTTGAACAGCGCAACGCTCTTTTGAAGGACATTCCCCGTCACAGCGAGCTTCTTGACACTCTGGATATCTGGGACGAGCGCCTGGCAAACTACAGTGCCATCATCATGACACAGCGCCTGCGCTATCTTGAGGAAACGGAGCCGTTCCTCAAAGAAATTTATTCCGGCATTTCCGGCGGTAAAGAAGAGATAGGCATAAAGTATGAGACCCCGGTCGAGCTGTCCGGGACGGACAGGGAAGGGCTTTCCGCTGAGATTTTTGAGGCCCTAAAGGCCGCCCGTCCCGAGGACATAAAGAACGGTTCGACTTCCGTTGGACCTCACAGGGACGACCTTCTGATTATGCTTGACGGTTTGCCGGTCCGCAGCTTCGGCTCACAGGGACAGCAGCGCTCCTGCGCGCTGTCGCTCAAACTTGCCGAAGCCGCCGTCATAAAAAAGCTTACGGGCAAACAGCCCGTGGCATTTCTTGACGATGTCATGAGCGAGCTTGATTCGGGCAGACAGGATTACATTTTAAATCACATAGACGGCTGGCAGGTCTTCATTACCTGCTGTGATCCGTCATCCATCTTAAAATCAAAGACAGGCAAGGTCTTTGAGATAAAAGGAGGACAGTTATGTTCCTCCACCTAGGTCAGAGCACCGTTATCAGAACAGACGATATCGTTGGTGTCTTTGACATAGACAACACGACAGTTTCAAAGCATACGAGAAAATATTTATCAACTGCCACAAAGAACGGCAGAATTATAAATGTATCACTTGAACTTCCCAAGTCATTTATAGTCTGCAGAGACAAAAACGGGGAAGAGACGGTATACATTTCGCAGATTAGTCCTGCGACACTGCTTAAGCGTTTTTCATCAAACAGCGATGGAGGTTATAAATTTTGAGCAAAGTTAACGAGAATTTGGAGTTAGAAGCAGAGGAGCTCTCCGAAGAGGAAAAGGCGGCACAGAAAAAAGAGGAAGCCGCTGAGGCCAAGGAGGCAGAGCTCGAAGCACAGATAGGTGAATTTGACGATGTTGAGTCAATGAACACAATCGTCGAAGGCGAATACGGTGCGGAACAGATTCAGGTCCTTGAGGGACTTGAAGCCGTACGCATGCGCCCCGGTATGTACATAGGTTCAACCGGCCCGAAGGGTCTTCATCACCTGGTTTATGAAATCGTCGACAACTCCAACGACGAGGCACATTCGGGTTACTGTACCCACATAGAAGTAAATATGCTCCCGGACGATGTTATCGAAGTTATCGATAACGGACGCGGTATACCGGTAGGCATAAACGCGGAATACAAAATGTCGTCTGTTGAAGTTGTTCTGACAAAACTTCACGCGGGCGGTAAATTCGGCGGCTCCGGATACAAGGTTTCCGGCGGTCTTCACGGCGTAGGTTCTTCCGTTGTAAACGCTCTCTCCGAGTGGATGGAAGTAGAAGTACGCCAGGACGGTCATATCCACGCCATGAGTTTCAAAGTCGGTGAACCCGTTGATTCGCTCAAAGTCATCGGTGACACGGATGAAACCGGTACGACCATCCGCTTCAAGGCTGATCCCGCTATCTTTCAGGAAACAACCAGATACGAATTTGACATTCTCGAAAAACGCCTTCGTGAACAGGCTTTCTTAAACGCGGGACTTAAGATTACTCTCACCGACCTCCGTGAGAATCCCGAGAGAGAAGAGCCTCAGGTTTACTGTTTCAACGGCGGTATAACCGAGTTTGTAAATTTCGTAAACAACAAGCGCGGATTCACACCGCTCCACGACGAGCCCATCTCGTTTAATTCCGTTAAAGGTGACAGGGAAGTGGACATCTCGCTTCTCTATAACGACAGTTATAACGAAATCCTTTATTCATACGCGAACAATGTCCGTACGATAGACGGCGGTACACATGAAAACGGTTTCAAAACCGCGCTCACGCGTGTATTCAACGACTACGGAAAAAAATACAACATACTTAAAGATAACGATAAGAAGCTTTCCGGCGACGATGTCCGTGAAGGCCTTATCGCCGTCATCTCCGTCAAACTGACGGAGGCCGAGTTTGAGGGACAGACAAAGGGAAAACTCGGCAACACGGAGATGACGCCCCTTGTTTCAAAGACAGTCTATGACAAACTGATGGAATACTTTGAGGAGAATCCTCAGGTGGCGAGGGCTATCTTCAACAAGGCCCTCGAGGCCTCGCGCGCACGCGAGGCTGCCAGAAAGGCCCGCGACCTTGCGCGTCGCAAGTCCGCGCTCGAGGGCAACTCTTTGCCGGGCAAACTTGCAGACTGTCTTGAAAAGAGCCCCGAGATGACTGAAATCTACCTTGTAGAGGGTGACTCTGCGGGCGGCTCGGCGAAGCTCGGACGCGAGGTTCGCTATCAGGCAATCCTCCCCATGTGGGGCAAGTGCTTAAACGTTGAAAAGGCGCGCCTTGACCGCGTAATAGGCAACGACAAGCTTACGCCTGTCGTATCCGCTCTCGGCACCGGCATAGGCGAGGACTTCGATATAAACAAGCTCCGTTACGACAAAGTTGTCATCATGTCCGATGCCGACGTCGACGGCGCGCATATCCAGACACTCATGCTGACCTTCTTCTTCAGGTATATGAGAGATCTCATTACGGAAGGACATGTCTACATCGCCTGTCCTCCGCTTTACAAGGTCTCTAAAGGCAAGAAATTTGCCTATGCTTTCTCTGATGAGGAACGCGACGAGAAGATAGCCGAGTTTGAGGGCAACTGTGATATTCAGAGATACAAAGGTCTCGGTGAAATGGATCCCGAACAGCTTTGGGAAACCACCATGGACCCCAAAACCCGTATTATGAAACGCGTATATCTCGAGGACGCCATGGTCGCGGATGAGACTTTCTCAATCCTCATGGGCGACAAGGTTGAACCGAGACGCGAATTCATAGAAAAGAACGCGAAATACGTTCAGAATCTTGACGTGTAAAGGAGGGGAATGAAAGTGGCAAAAGTTTCTGCGGAAATGCAAAAGCAAAAAGAGCAGGAGTTTCGTGACAATCTTGCAAGCACCAAGATAGTCCAGTCTGACATCAGCGATGAAATGCGTCGTTCATTCCTCGACTACTCCATGTCAGTCATCATCTCCCGCGCGATTCCCGATGTACGGGACGGCTTAAAGCCCGTACACAG
>JAFYJR010000150.1 GCA_017538005.1 Clostridia bacterium
GTGCGATGTATCAGTCGTCGATGTAAGGGTTGCAGCCGGCTGGATTACATGCGGATGGCCGCCTATGATTACATCCACACCCAGGTCGCACATCTTCTGCGCTATGTCCTTCTGCGCGGCCGACGGAGTCAGCGAATACTCAACACCCCAGTGGATGTACAGAATGATTGCTTCCGCGCCATCCGCCTTCATGTTCTTGACATTCTCGGTCATCTCGGCGACGAGTTTGTCAACACTGTACCAGGAGTTGACATAATCAGCTGCCTCGGCCGAAAGAGGTATGCCGTTTAAGGACTTCGTGCCCGTTGTAGGTTTGGTCTCCTCAGCATAGTTAACTATACCGATCTTGATGCCGTTAACGTCAGCAATTACGTACTTTTTCTGGGAAAGATCATTCCTCGTACCGGTGTGATCGACACCCAGATCATTAACAACGGAAACCGTTCTCTTCAGACCGTCAAAGCCGCTGTCATAGCAGTGGTTGTTTGCCATGACGAAGCAGTCAAAACCGGCATTCTTCAAAGCGGTCGCCGTGGAATCAGGTGATTTGAAAGTCGGATAAGTCTTGTACGGCGCTTCACCTAAAGTCACCTCGAGGTTTACAACCGCATAATCCGCAGCTGAAATCTCATCCTTAACTGCGCGGTAATGCTTATCAAAGCTGTAACCGCCGTTGCCGTCCGCGGAAGCATCAAGCAGCATCTTGTGAATAATGACATCGCCCGTCGACAAAACCTTTGCCTCTGCCGCTACATCATTTGGACCAAGCGTTACCTCTTCGGTCGTTGTCTGTTTAGGCTTGGTGGTCTTTTCCGTCTTGCCTCCGCCCTTATGCACCAGTTTGGAAACAAGGAAGACAATGCCCGCAAGCAGCAAAAGCACAACAAGTACGGTAATGATTCTGCGTACGGTTCTTGTCAATCCGCGCGAACCTCTTCCACCGCCGTGCTTCGGCTGGTATCTTTCTCTTTCTGCCATAACAATACCTCAACTTAAGTAATATATAAATTAAAGTAGAATAACATTAAAATTATACCCCAAACAGCCATAATTGACAACAAAAACCGACTTTGTTATAATACGCCTTGCCCAAAATATCGAGGCGTAGCGCAGTTTGGCTAGCGCATCTGGTTTGGGACCAGAGGGTCGGGGGTTCGAATCCCTTCGCCTCGACCAGAAAAGCCCGCAACCGTTATGGTTGCGGGTTTTTTTATTACCTGTTATTACTCTTTTTTGAATTCAAATCCTTTTGCATAATGGTCATTGTAATTTGTTCTTCATACAGTTTGCACAAATCATCATATATCTTTCCTGTATTAAAACTGTTTTTATACTCATCAAACACCACTTTTGTCCACTCTTTTATGTTCTGACTGCCACTTAAAAATGTCCTATAATCTTTGGCAGAACCATGACCTTTACTTTTCGCAACAGTTTTACTCAATTCTTTGAATTCAGGGTATCCTTTGCTGTTTGCATTTAACAATATTTCCAATGGTGTATCGTGATCTAACGATAAGTCTGCAGCACCTTTTTTAGCTTTGAGCTGCTTAAATTCTTTCTTGGAGCCATTCTGAGTATATAGGTTTTTAACTCCTTTTCCGCCTGTAAGTTTTAAAGTTACACTTCCGCTTTCAACATTAATACTGGCATAAACTATTTCTGACAGTTTTACGGTATTCCCTTTTTCATCAACAATGAATTTTATATTACCGATTGATTTGTTTAACAAATCTTTATACTTTTGCTGATAAGTTGGATTGTTATTAAAAATTTTGTTCAGAAGCCGGGCAGGATATAAAATGTTTTCATACACTCTGTCTTGCGTGACTAAACGCGATTTAAATTTGTCAGCCATTTGTTTTCTGGTGTATGTAATCGTTTCATTCTGAAGGCTCTTAAGTTCTTCCTGGTATTTCTTTTTACCCTTATAATCATATCCTTCTGCTACTATAAATTCTTCAAAAGCGCAGAATCCGCTTTGATAATTCTGTATCGTTTTTGTTGTCCACTGTGTTTTAGCACCATTTTTCGACTTCTTAATTTCATTCTCTATTAGCAATTTATGAATCAAAAGAAAAGCTAAAGTGTTTTTGTTTGTTTTGGCAGGATCAGTTGGACCTTTAAACACAAATTCGCTCTTATCAAAGAGTTTTTCGATTAAAGATTTCATGTACCTTACGTATTGAGTGGAATAGTAATCTTGACCATCAAGCCACTCTTCAAAGTTTTCCAGAACTTCAGTATGTTCCATTTATAACTCCCCCCCTACACTTCTAAATAAGTATTATTTCTCACCCGCCTCCTCATGAATGTAATCATCAAGAAGACAAAGCACAGCCCCAAGATCAGCAGCAACAATAGTACAACCATCATATTGCATGCCGGTTTCATCATATTCAATTACAGTTTTCAGGGCATCAGGAGCTAAATTATAATTTTCTATAACCTTTTCGATTCTGTCCACCAGTTTTAGAGAGTACCTAGCGCATCCAAGTTCGACAGGACCATAGTTTTCAGCGGTACGACCGATAATCGCCTTCATTTTTTTGCGTTCATCAGCGCGGATTTCAGCCTCAAAAGTCTCAAGGTCAAACTCATCAGCCATATTAATAGACATCCAAGTTGCACAATCGTAGCCACTGTAACCGCCAGCCGAATACAAACGTCTGTGTTCAAGTTGTTCCGTATCTATGAGCCGCATTTTTTTACCTCCTTGCTTGTTAAAGCTTTCTCAGTGTGTTTCCCGCTTTTTTGGCTTCTGTGATAAAAACATATGCTACAGAAGACGAGAGATGATGAATGTATCCCGCCTGAGGCAAATAACCATTTTTATCAAACGGGCGCAATCCTGCAATCTTCGATCTTAAGGGGATTAATGAAATCGGGCAACTAAAGAAACAGTATACGCAATTGATAATATAACCAAGTTCATTTCCAAGTGTCTCAGAAGCCGTGTCCATTGCAATTTCAACTGAAACAACTTCGCCATTTACAACGCTAAATATGATATCTCCAGGAGCGACATCCCTCATTACAGGATGACCTTTCGCAGAGGCATAAAGAAAGCCTCTTTCAAGCTCTATTTGGTAAGATTTAGATTGAGAAACCACAAATAAGTGCCTCACTTTACCATCGATTACGATGACATCATCTTCAAGATCCCGCCTTTCCCACTCTTTGTTAAAAAGCTTTTCAAGGATACTGTGCGCTTCATTAAGTGTAATCGAGTTACCCATAACAATTCTCCTTTGCAGATATTTGCTAATAATCTCTGGATTTTACAACTTGGATTTCATAATTAAGTCTTTCTGCTCTTTCGATGAATGCGCCAATGTTTGCCTTACCCCATTGGGTGCAAACATAACACTTTTCGCCATCACTTGTGTAAATAGTATCCTCTTTATTCTTGCTGAAGAATCTTTTTTCCGCTTCTTCCTCATTATCGTAAGAATCGCGAAGCTCTTTTTCTGTTTTAATGACCCCTAATGATCCTTGTAAACTACTATCAAACACATCCTTGAGTTTGGCCGCAGAAACATCAGGATTATCTTTAACAAATTGCTTTACAACAGCTAATACTAATCTGTTCTTTCCATACTTTTTTCCTTCGAACCAGTATTTTGTCTTGTCATAGCCGCTGCTCTTTTCGTTTGTTATGCAGTTAATACTGTCATTCTTTTGAATTGCCTTTAAATCAGAAACTTCCTTTTCCAGGATTTCAATTCTGCCGATGAGTTCATAAATGATTTTCTCAGTGTCCATGTGACTGCCTCCTTTGTTCAATTCTAAAATACAACCCCTTGGCCAGGTTGTCAATAGTTTTTCGTAGAAAATTTTAGAAAATTAATTTTTTCTGCGATTTTCCAAAATTTCTGTAGCAAAAAATCTTAGCAGAAATTGTTGGTCTCTTTAAATAACAATTATTATTTGAGTTTTACGAGACATTGTGGTATTATAGCAAGGCAAACGGGCCATTAGCTCAGCTGGGAGAGCGCCAGGTTCGCAATCTGGAGGTCATGGGTTCGATCCCCACATGGTCCACCAAGGAAGACGTTACTCGGGGATTTCCCGGGTAGCGTCTAATAATTTTCGGAGGAGAAATCATGCAGAAACTTGAACAACTTTACGAAGGAAAAGCAAAGAAGGTATACGCGACTGATGATCCGGAGCTCTACATTGTAGACTACAAGGACGATGCCACGGCATTCAACGGTGAAAAACGCGGAACCATAGTAGGTAAGGGCGTCATCAACAATCAGATGAGCAATTACCTCATGAAGAGACTTGAGAAAGAGGGCGTTCCCACCCACTTTGTCGAGGAACTCTCCGAGCGTGAGACACTGGTTAAGAAAGTTCAGATAGTACCCCTTGAGGTTATTATCAGAAATATAGCCGCCGGCTCTTTCTCAAAGCGCTACGGTGTTCCCGAGGGTGAGCCTTTTGCGTCTCCTACAATTGAATTCTCCTACAAAAATGACGATCTCGGCGATCCGCTGATCAACTCTTACCATGTGCTCGCAATGAAACTCGCGACACCGGAAGAGATTGAGACAATAAAGAAATATGCTTTCAAGGTCAACGAAGTGCTTTCCGCTTTCTGGTCAGAATGCGGCGTAACGCTCGTTGACTTCAAGCTTGAGTTCGGCCGTCTGGCCGACGGAACAATCGTCCTCGCGGACGAAATCAGCCCCGACACCTGCCGTCTCTGGGACAAGGCAACGGGCGAGAAACTCGACAAGGACAGATTCCGCAGAGACCTCGGCGGTGTCGAGGACGCGTACGCGGAAGTTATGCGACGCCTTCGCGAGCATGACGCTTAATTTCGGAGGACCTTTATGTACGAAAAATATGAATCCCCCCTCTCCTCTCGTTATGCCTCTGATGAGATGCTTAAACTCTTCTCTCACCGTACGCGTATCGAGACATGGCGAAAGCTCTGGACAGAACTTGCGCGTGCCGAGTCCGAACTCGGCCTGCCGGTAACGGCAGCGCAGGTCGAAGAGCTCGAGTCGCATATCAGCGACATCGACTTCGACCTGGCCGCGCAAAGAGAGAAAGAAGTACGCCACGACGTCATGGCTCATGTCTACGCGTACGGCAAAGCAGCGCCGGGTGCCGCAGGTATAATTCACCTCGGCGCCACAAGTTGCTATGTCACGGACAACGCGGACATTATCATTTACCGTGAGGCGCTGAAGCATATCCGTGCGTCTTTACTTGCAGTCGCGGCAAACCTCGCCGCGTTTGCAAAAAAATACCGCGCAACTCCCACACTCGGTTATACCCACTATCAGCCCGCTCAGCCCACTTCCGTCGGCAAGCGCGCCACACTGTGGATGCAGGACATCTTAACCGATGTTGAGGAGATAGATTTTGTTTTAGACCACATCCGTTTTCTCGGATGCCGCGGCGCTACCGGTACTGAGGCAAGCCTTCTCGATCTTTTCGAGGGAGACGGAGAAAAGATAAACGAACTGAACAGACGCCTCGCGGCAGCCTTTGATTTTGACAGCTGCATCGATGTCTGCGGACAGACATATCCCCGCAAGCTCGACAGCCGCATCTTAAACGCGCTGTCCGCGGTTGCGCAAAGCTGCTGCCGTATGGCAACAGACATCCGTCTGCTTCAGCATGACAGACAGCTCGAGGAGCCGTTTGAGGAAAACCAGATAGGCTCATCGGCAATGCCCTACAAGCGCAACCCCATGCGCTCCGAGCGTATCTGCTCGCTCGGCAGATATCTCATCGCCGACGCGGCAAACGCTTCTGCCGTTGCGTCAACGCAGTGGCTCGAGCGCACGCTTGACGACTCCGCAAACCGCCGCATTTCCTTACCGGAAGGTTTCCTCTGCGCAGATGCCATACTGCGTCTGGCACAGAACATCACAGCCGGTTTGCGCGTAAACGAGAAAATCGTTGAGAAGGAACTTAAAGAATATCTTCCTTTCCTCGCAACCGAGAACCTCATGATGGAGGCCGTAAGGCGCGGAGGTAACAGACAGGAACTTCACGAAGTCATCCGTCAGTGCTCAATGGAAGCCACCCGTCAGATGAAGGACGGCGGCTCCTGCGACCTCATTAAGCGCCTTGCCGACACAGGTGTTTTCGGTATGACCGAGGATGAGATGAATGCTCTTTTAAATCCTTCTGATTACATAGGACGCTCAGCCGAGCAGGTTGATGCTTTCCTTGAAAAATACCACGCAAAGTACGGCGACATCGCCGTTTCCGACTCGGAGATCAATGTATGAGTGATTATCGTTTGGAACATGACAGTATGGGAGAAGTCAAGGTGCCCGCAGACAAACTCTGGGGCGCCCAGACCGAGCGTTCCCGTCAGAACTTCCCCGTCGGAGTCGGCATAGAAACCATGCCGGCTGAAATAATCCATGCCTTCGGACTTATAAAGAAAGCCGCGGCTCTGGCGAACCGCGAACTTGTGCCGGAGCGCATGACAGACGAGAAGTGCGAGGCCATATCAAAGGCCGCCGATGAAATCATCGACGGTACACTTGCCGAGCACTTCCCCCTCGTTGTATGGCAGACAGGCTCCGGCACGCAGACAAACATGAACGCGAACGAAGTCATCGCAAACCGCGGAAATGAAATTGCCGGCAAAGCTCTTCTTCATCCCAACGACGATGTAAACATGTCACAGTCTTCAAACGACACATTTCCCACTGCCATGCATGTTGCGGCAGTGCTCTCTGTAACAGACAAACTCTTCCCCGCTCTGGATGAACTTATAAACACATTCAAAAAACTCGAAGCCGAAAATGAAGGTGTTATAAAATCCGGAAGAACGCATCTTCAGGACGCGGTCCCGATCAGTTTCGCGCAGGAATTATCCGGCTGGCGAGCAAGTCTCGAACAGGACAAGCGTATGATTCTGTATTCGCTTGATCCTCTCTGCGAACTCGCGCTCGGCGGTACCGCAGTAGGCACGGGTCTCAACGCCCCTTCCCGTTTCGATACGCTCGTTGCGGCAAAACTTGGTGATTTAACAGATAAACCTTTCATCACCGCGCCGAACAAGTTCCACGCGCTCACAAGTCTTGATGAAATGGTCTTCGCTCACGGAGCGATTAAAGCGCTCGCGGCGGATCTTTTCAAAATCGCCGACGACATCCGCCTGCTGGCCTCCGGCCCGCGCTGTGGCCTCGGTGAAATAACCATCCCCGCAAACGAGCCCGGCTCTTCAATTATGCCCGGCAAGGTCAACCCGACACAGTGCGAGCAGATGACCATGGTCGCAACCCAGGTAATTGCAAACGACACCGCTGTATCCATTGCCGCGTCACAGGGGCGCTTCCAGCTCAATGTCTTCCTTCCCGTCTGCGCATACAACTTCCTTCAGTCAGTCAGACTCCTCTCAGAATCAATGACTGCCTTCAATGAAAACTGCGCAAAA
>JAFYJR010000024.1 GCA_017538005.1 Clostridia bacterium
TCTGCCTTGATGTAACCGAAAAGGCGATAGAAGAGGCAGAGGAATTCGGTGCGGAACTCATCATAAGCCATCATCCGGTGATATTCGACCCGCTTGTTTTTGTTCCCGCAAAATCAATAGTCGCGAAGGCGATAAGAAAGAAACTCACGGTAATCTGCGCCCATACAAACTGGGATCAGGCAGAGGGCGGAGTTTCAAACATTCTCGCTGTTTTACTGGGTCTTGAAAACATAATAAGACTTTCCGAGACGGGCGAAGAGGCCATGGTTTATGTCGGGGACCTTCCGGTTCAGATGACCGCAAGAGACCTCGCAGAGCTTGCCTCAGAGGCTCTGGGTACCTTCGTCTCAGTATCGCTTCCGGACAAAGAACTTTATACTGTCGCTGTCTGCGGCGGCGCGGGCGGCAGTTTCTGGCCGTCCCTCATAGGACAAAATATCGACGCTCTGCTGACCGGTGAGGTAAAGCATCACGACTTCGTCGACGCGAAACTTGAGGACATAAGCCTTCTCGCCGCCGGCCACTACGAAACAGAAACTATAAGCATGCCGGTTCTCATGAACTTTATTCTTCAGGAATTTCCCACGCTTGAGTGCAGATACATTGAAGAACCGACAGTGGAATACATAGGATAAAAGAGGTCAGAAAACATGTCACTCGACGGCATCTTTTTGAACTGCCTCAGAGCAGAACTTGAAAACATAATAATTGATGCCAGGGTGGACAAGGTTTTCGAGCCCTCCAAAGAGGAACTCATACTCTCGCTCAGAACACGCGGGCAGGGCACAAAGAAACTGCTTCTTTGCGCCCGCGCAAATTCCCCGCGTGTCTCTTTTACTGAGCAAAACTACGAGAACCCCGCATCGCCGCCCATGCTCTGTATGCTTCTGAGGAAGCGCCTCGGCGGCGCCGCGGTGACAGGTGTCAGGCAGGAGGGATGCGACCGCATTCTCTACATTGACTTCCTTGCCACAAATGAGATGGGCGAGAAGGAGAAACTCACGCTCGTCTGCGAGATAATGGCCCAGTACAGCAATGTAATCCTGATAAACGAAGAGCAGCAGATAATTGACGCCCTGAAGCGTGTCGACTATACCAAGTCATCAAAACGACTTATTCTTCCGAATGTCAGATACGAGCTTCCTCCGCAGCAGGATAAGTACAACATCTTTACCGCTGCTGAGAGGGACATAAAAGCAAAACTTCTCGCCAAGGGTACTGATGAGAAGGCGTATATGAGTACGATAATGGGTCTTTCGCCGGTAGTCGCGAGAGAACTTGCCCGCGGCAATGCCGACAATGCCGTAAAAACCCTTAAACAATATGAAAACGGCAGCGACAGATTTTTCCTTTTGAGAGATGAAAACGATAAACCGTTTGAGTTTTCGTACATGCCCATAACCCAGTACGGCACAGCCGCGAAGATAACGGAATACGACACCGCCTCGGCCCTTCTTGACGACTATTACGCAATCCGCGAATCAAGGGAGCGTCTGGCTCACAGGACATACGACCTGCGCAAAGTTCTGCAAAATGCGAGAGAACGCATAGTCAGAAAACTGGACATTCAGAAAACAGAACTCGATGCCTGCGCCGACAGAGAGATACTGAGAATCTCCGCGGAACTCATAAACGCGAATCTCTATCGCCTGGAAAAAGGCGCTGCTTACTACGATCTCGAGAACTACTATGACAACAACAATGTAATCCGCATAAAAGCCGACCCCGCTCTTTCGCCCGCACAGAATTCCCAGAAGTATTTCAAGGATTATAAGAAGACCTACACTGCCGAGAAGAAACTGACTGAGCAGATAAAGCAGGGAACAGAGGACTTGGAATACATTGACACCGTCCTTGACGCTCTCTCGAGAGCTGAAGGCGAGAAGGACATTGCTCAGATCAGGGAGGAACTCGTTGGTCAGGGATATGTAAAGAATAAGTTTGACCAAAAAGGAAAGCTTTCAAAGAAGAATCAGAAGACCGTACAGGGTCTGCCTCCGATAGAATATGAGACTTCCGACGGCTTTAAAGTACTTGTCGGCAGAAATAACCTGCAGAATGACAAACTCTCAATGAAGCAGGCCAATAAACTCGATATGTGGCTTCATACCAAGAACATACCGGGTTCCCATGTCATAATAGAAAACAAAAACGGCGAAATCTCCGATAAAGCCATAGAGGAAGCGGCCGTAATAGCCGCCTTCCATAGCACAGCGGGAGATTCCGCCGCCAAGCAGATACCTGTAGACTACACCCTGGTAAAGAACCTGAAGAAACCCACAGGCGCCAAACCCGGCAAAGTAATCTTCCACGAGAACTGGACCATATACGTTACACCTGACCCGAATCTTGCAGAAAAACTGAAAAAATAAAAGACACCGAAAATCTTCGGTGTCTTTCTTTTTGGCGCGCTGGAAGGGACTCGAACCCCCGACCTTTTGGTTCGTAGCCAAACACTCTATCCAGCTGAGCTACCAGCGCATAGCGGTTTTTGCCGCTCGACTAATATAACACAATTACCTCTAAAATGCAATAATAAATTGCCGCATAAGGGCAGGCATTTTTATGATATAATTATCAGGTAAGCAGAAGGTCTCGGCAATTTCAAAAGGTGGTTTTATGGCAATCGATATCGAAAACACAAAAAAACTCGGATTTGGCCTGATGAGGCTCCCGAAGACGGGTCCGATAATAAATGTTGAAAAGACGAAAGCAATGGTGGATCTGTTCATGGAAGCAGGGTTCACTTACTTTGACACGGCTTTCGTCTATCCGGGTTCGGAGAGCGCGGCGCGAAAGGCACTCGTTGAGCGTTATCCGCGTGAATCCTTCACGCTGGCCACCAAGCTCAACGCACTCGTCGCGCCGACGGAAAAAATAGCAAGGAAGCAGTTTGAGACCAGCCTGGAACGCACCGGAGCGGGATACTTTGACTACTATCTTCTGCACGCGATAATGCAGAAGAACAGAGATAAGTATGAGAACCTTCATCTCTGGGAGTTTGTAAATGAGCAGAAGGAGAAGGGAATAATAAAAAATGTCGGTTTCTCCTTCCATGACAGCCCTGAACTTCTGGAAGAGGTTCTGAATGCGCATCCGGAGGTTGACTTTGTTCAGCTGCAGATAAACTATGCGGACTGGGATGATCCGAAGGTTGCTTCAAGGGCAAATTACGAGGTTGCAAGGAAATTCGGAAAACCGGTGGTAATTATGGAACCGGTCAAAGGCGGAAACCTTGCGAATCCGCCCGGGAAGGTGAAAGAACTCTTTGATGCTGCAAACCCCGATGCCTCATATGCTTCCTGGGCAATACGCTTTGCGGCATCCCTTGACGGTGTATTGACGGTTTTGTCGGGCATGTCAAATGTAGAACAGATGCAGGACAATCTCTCCTTTATGAAGGATTTCAAGCCGCTTTCACTCGAGGAACAGCATATTATCACGCAGGCGCGTCAGATAATCGCAGGAAGTGATACGATACCCTGCACCGCCTGCAGTTACTGTACCGAAGGATGTCCGCAGAAGATAAAGATTCCTGACATTTTCAAGGCAATGAATTCTGATGATTCGGATGCCTATGTTAAAGTCGTATCCGAAGGCGGCAAAGCTTCTGACTGCATAGCATGCGGCCAATGCGAAGAGGCGTGTCCTCAACACATACAGATCATTGAAAGCCTGAAGAAGGCAGCAGTTAAATTTGAATAGGAGTGAGCTTATGTGCTTTTTTAAGAATCTGGGTAAAAGTCTGGGAGAACCTGATGAGAACGGCGTTTTTCGCGATAAGAACGGCAATGTAGAGCATCTTTTTGACGAGCCCATGTTTGATGAAGATGCCGATTGGGTTGATGAACTCAACATACTTGACATGCTTGATGACGATTAATTTCGGCATTCTGTAAAGTATATTTACTTTACATTTTCTGGTTTTGAGAGATTTCTCTTTATTGTAGCCACCACATGTAGTATAATGAATGTGTATTATTACTATAAGTGGTGATTTTTAAGTGAAACTCACTTTCTGCGGCGCAGCCCATGAAGTCACGGGCAGCTGCTATTATATTGAAGCGTGCGGCAAGAAGATGCTTGTGGACTACGGTCTTGAACAGGGCGCCGATGTCTATGAATCCGGTGAACTGCCGGTCGGCGCCAGTGAGATAGACTATGTTTTTCTGACGCACGCTCATATTGACCATTCCGGTAAACTCCCGCTGCTTGCGGCGCAGGGGTTTAACGGGACGGTTTTTTGTACCCAGGCGACATATAACCTGTGTACGATAATGCTTCGCGACTCCGCTCATATCCAGGAGTTTGAGGCGGAATGGAAAAACATAAAGGCGAAGCGCGCGGGCAAGGATGAAGTCCTGCCTCTCTATACGATTGACGATGCCATAGCGGCACTGCATTGTTTTGAGTCTCATTCCTATAATGAACTGATAGAAGTGGCTGACGGTATTCAGATAAGATTTATTGATGCCGGACACCTGCTCGGTTCATCGTCCATAGAAGTTTTCCTGACCGAAAACGGTATCTCAAAGAAACTTGTTTTCTCGGGCGATATAGGCAACACGGACCAGCCGCTCATAAATGATCCGACATATATCACCGAGGCGGATTATGTCATAACCGAATCCACTTACGGAGACCGCGCTCATGGAGCGAAGCCTGATTACGCGGCATCTCTGGCGAGTGTTATTCAGCGTACCTTCGACCGCGGCGGAAACGTCGTAATACCGTCGTTTGCGGTTGGCCGCACCCAGGAGATGCTTTACTTTATCAGGCAGATTAAAGAGCGCGGTCTCGTCACGGGTCACGGTGATTTCAAGATCTACATAGACAGCCCTCTCGCGATTGAGGCGACAAATATCTACAGCAACTGCGACAGAATGTATCTCGACAAAGAGGCGCTCGAACTTATCTCTCAGGGCAAGAACCCGATAGATGTTTCCGGACTCTGTCTCGCGGTGTCTTCAGAGGAATCCAAGGCCGTAAACTATGATCTGGATCCCAAGGTCATCATCTCGGCATCAGGCATGTGCGAGGCCGGTCGTATCAAGCACCATCTGAAGCATAATCTCTGGAGACCGGAGTGTACCATTCTGTTTGTAGGCTATCAGGCAGCGGGCACACTCGGCCGTGCCTTGGTCGACGGAGCCACGACAGTAAAAATCTTCGGTGAGGAAATTGAAGTCCTGGCCGAGGTCGCGAAGCTCGCGGGCATGTCGGGCCACGCAGACATAAACGGCCTTGTGAAGTGGATTTCGGCATTTGAGTTCTCACCCCAGCAGGTCTTCGTCTGTCACGGCGACGACGATGTCTGCGAGGCCTATACAGCGAAGCTTCGCAACGAACTCGGACTTAACGCGTTTGCCCCTTATCCTTACTGTGTCGTTGATCTCATTTCAAACAAGATGATTTCAGAGGGCAATAAGGTCAAGATAGAAAAGAAGCCCGGCGCGGCGCCGGTATTCAAAGCGAACAGCCCTTACGGTCGTCTGTACCTTACCGGACAGAGACTTTTACAGACAATTCAGCACAATGAAGGAGGCGCCAATAAGGACCTCGCAAAATTCGCGGATCAGATTATCGCTTTATGCGAAAAATGGGACCGATAATGACCGTTCGTTCCGAAAACCCGACCGTTCGTACATAAGCGCGTCCGCTTTTCATACTCTCGTGGAATTATATATACAGAGGCGGTTTTTCCGCCTCTTAATTTTTTACCCCGGAGGGAAAAGTATGAGAGCAATAATTTTAAGCGGACGTCTGACACGCGAGCCGGAAATCAAGGAGGTCACTGATAAGAAAATAAAAGTGGCCGAGTTTACTCTGGCAA
>JAFYJR010000151.1 GCA_017538005.1 Clostridia bacterium
GCCGTTCCGCCGCGAAGTTATGAAGGTTTACGGCGCTTCCGTCACTCCTTCCCCTTCAGACACTACCGAAATCGGCCGCAAGATCCTTGCCGAGCATCCCGGTACAGGCGGATCTCTCGGCTGTGCAATCAGCGAGGCTGTTGAATACGCAGTCGGCCATGAAGGCTATCGCTACGTTCTCGGCAGCGTTTTGAACCAGGTACTTCTCCACCAGAGCGTTATCGGTATGGAGACAAAGGCTGCTCTTGATAAGTACGACATCACTCCCGATATCATCATCGGCTGCGCAGGCGGCGGTTCAAACCTCGGCGGTCTCATCTCCCCGTTCATGGGCGAGAAACTCCGCGGTGAAAAGGATTACCGTATCATCGCCGTTGAGCCGGCATCATGTCCGAGCTTCACACGCGGCGTTTACGCGTATGACTTCTGCGACACAGGTATGATTTGCCCTCTGGCAAAGATGTACACTCTCGGCGCGGACTTCATCCCCTCGCCCAACCACGCGGGCGGTCTCCGTTACCACGGCATGAGCCCCGTACTTTCAAAGCTCTATGACGACGGTATGATGGAAGCGGTCAGCGTCAAGCAGACAGATGTTTTCGAGGCAGCAGAGACATTCGCGCGTGTTGAGGGTATCCTCCCCGCGCCGGAGTCAAGCCACGCCATAAGAGTCGCCATTGACGAAGCACTCAAGTGCAAGGAAACAGGCGAAGAAAAGACAATCGTTTTCGGACTTACAGGCACAGGTTACTTTGATATGGTAGCCTACGAGAAGTTCCATAACGGCCAGATGTATGACTACATCCCCACCGACGAAGAACTGGCCGGCTATGCAAAGAATCTGCCTCAGGTCTGAAAGGAGCAAAATCACTAATGGAAAACTACTACCAGCCGGAGATTGAATGCGCTCCGCGCGAAGAAATAGAAAAACTGCAAAGCGAGCGCCTTGTGGCGCAGGTAAAGCGCGTTTATGAAAACGTGCCTTACTACAAAAAGAAAATGGATGATCACGGCGTCACGCCCGATGACATCAAAGGTATTGAGGACCTTCACAAGCTCCCCTTCCTTTCAAAGGCCGACCTTCGTGATGCCTATCCCTACGGACTTTTGGGCAAGCCGTTGAAGGAGTGCGTGCGCATCCAGTCCACTTCCGGCACAACCGGTAAGCGCGTAGTCGCTTTCTACACACAGCATGACGTTGATCTGTGGGAAGAGTGCTGCGCACGCGCCATCGTTGCCGCCGGCGGCTCTGACGAATCCGTATGCCAGGTGTCATACGGCTACGGCCTCTTCACCGGCGGCCCCGGCCTCAACGGCGGCAGCCACAAGGTCGGATGTCTCACGGTACCTACATCGTCAGGCAATACCGACAGACAGATAATGTTCATTCAGGATCTCTCTGCCACTATTCTCTGCTGTACTCCCAGCTACGCCGCGTATCTCGGCGAGCGTATGAAAGAGATGGGTCTCACCCCCGATCAGATACCGCTGAAATCCGGTATCTTCGGTGCGGAAGCCTGGTCTGAGGAAATGCGTCAGGACATCCAGAAGACTCTCGGTATCAAGGCATATGACATATACGGTCTTACCGAACTTTCCGGACCGGGCGTCGCCTTCGAGTGCTCTGCCCAGTCAGGAATGCACATAAACGAGGACCACTTCATTGCCGAGATAATAGACCCTGATACCGGTGAAGTTCTCCCCGAAGGTTCAACCGGCGAGCTCGTATTCACGGCAATTGACAAAGAGGCGTTCCCGATGATCCGCTACAGAACGCGCGACATCTGTTCCCTCTCTCGCGAAAAGTGCCCCTGCGGCAGAACCCATGTCAAGATGAGCAAGCCGAAAGGCAGAAGTGACGATATGCTCATCATCCGCGGTGTCAATGTATTCCCGAGCCAGATAGAGACTGTTCTCTTAAACCAGGGCTACACCTCCAACTACCAGATAGTTGTCGGCCGTGAGAACAACACTGACACATTCGAAGTTCGCGTTGAAATGACTCCGGAAATGTTCACGGATAACGTCGGACAGATTCAGGAACTCCAGAAGAAACTCGCTGCAGGTCTCCTGTCAATGCTCGGTATCAAAGCAAAAGTCTCACTCGTCGCTCCGAAAACAATCGAGCGCAGCGAAGGCAAAGCCGTCCGTGTCATTGACACCCGCAAGATATGAAAGGAGAACAATATGAGTATCAAACAAATCTCTGTTTTTCTTGAAAACAAACCCGGCGAGCTCTCAGGTATGACCTCACTGCTGGCCGACAGCAATATTGATATTCGCGCCCTGTCTCTCGCCGAGACATCGGACTTCGGCATCGCCCGTCTCATCGTCAAGGACATCAGGAGAGCCGCCATGGTTCTCTCGGAGGCGAACTTTGTTGCAAGCACATCAGAGGTTCTTGCCTTTGCCGTTCCCGACGAGCCGGGCGGACTCAACAACCTTCTCAACAAGTTCAACGAAGCAGAAGTCAACATTGAATACATGTACGCCTTCCTCGATGCCGAGGACAAGGACAACGCGTATATGATATTCAAAGTCACTGATATCGAAAAGTCCGAACAGGCGCTTGTTGCCGAAGGTCTCAAACCCCTTACACAGGAAGACATAGACAAGATATAACCAAAGAAAAAAGAACCGGTCAACCGACCGGTTCTTTCTTTATATTCTGACAACAAATTCAACGAATCCGTCGTTGCACAAAACTTCTATATTTCCTTTATGCGCAACCGCTATGGACTTCGCTATCGCGAGTCCCAGACCGTAGTTGCCGGTATCCGTACGCGCGGAATCCGCCCTGTAGAAGCGCTCGAAAATCTTCTCGCGCTGATCAGCCGGGATTTCCGCGCCCTTATTTTTCACGGACAGCAAAGCCTGTCCGGAATCCTTCTTCAGTGAAACAAATACTTTATCACCCTCACTGTGGCGAAGCGCGTTGTCGACAAGAATCGAAACAAGCTGTTTCAGCTTTGAGGCATCACCCAAAACATTGATATTGCTTTCAATATCCGTTTCAAGAGTAACACCCTTTTCAAAGGCAATGCTCTCAAACGGCAGGCACTCGCCTTCAACTATGCGGCTGAAATCAACCTCGGAAAGCTCTGTCTCAACATTTTCCATACGAGCGAGATCCAGAAGCTGAGTGACGAGATTACCCATACGCTCGTTCTCATAACGGATATTGTCGAGCCACTGGTTCTCACCTATCTCTCTTGCCAGAAGCTCCGCATTCGCGTTTACAACAGACACAGGCGTCTTGAGCTCATGTCCCGCATCTGAGATAAACTGCTTCTGTTTCTCATAACTCTCTTCCAGCGGCTTTACAATCCTCTTTGCCAACGCAGAAGAGATAAAGAATATTATCACAAGGGCAACTGCGCCGTAAATCAAAGTATATTTAAACAGTGTTGAAACATTGTCGTTCATTACGGTGTTATCCATAAAGACAACAAGTGTAGTATATCCCCTGTCTTCCTTGTAATATGACAGGTTACCGACTTTTCCGAATTCCTTTGAGCGATTCATAACATCCGCGGCGAGCTTTTCAAGTTCCGCATCTGAATAAACCGAATTCATATCTTTTTCCAGTACCCCCAGAACTTCCCCTTTATTTGAATCTTCGTTTGAAACGACCACAGAATAGAAATTCTCAAGTCTAAAACGCGGCGATGACTCATCAAACTTTCTACGTCCCATTTCCGGCGGGGTCTTTCCATCTTCTTTGCTATAACCGGAAAAGACAACCATTTCCGCATGAAGTTGCATAAGTTCCTTGTTTTCTTTTGTCATGGAAATATAGCTTGAGCCGTATATGACAGCGAGGGTGCTTATCCATAAAACGACCAGAATGGACATTATCGCGGCCACAATTTTGCGTCTTGAAGTCCTAAACATCCTCACACCTCAATTCATAACCGACTCCGCGAACGGCCTTGATTTCGGTTTTTGCCTCCACAAAGGCCAGTTTTTTACGTGTAAACGAGAGATATACCTCCACATTGTTGTATTCCGCGTCACTTTCAAATCCCCAGATCTTAACGGCCAGTTGTTCACGGGTTAAAATCTGTCCGCCGTTCGCGATGAGATACTCAAGTATGCGAAATTCCTTCTCGCTTAAACGGACTGACTGCCCGTTTGTATTACAGGTCAGAGTGAATGTGTTTGTATCAAGAGTAATATCACCGTACGACAGCGTGCCGTCGGCCGTGTCAAGCGTTCTGCGACCGAGAGCGCGCAGCCTTGCGAGCAGCTCTTTGGTCATGAACGGCTTGGTCAGATAATCATCGGCGCCGCTGTCAAGTCCGACGACCTTGTCGTCGAGCTCCGCTTTTGCCGTAAGCATAAGGATAGGCGTCTTAATACCGTCCGCACGGACCTGTTTAGCTATTTCAAAGCCGTTCATGCCCGGCAGCATGACATCAAGTATAACGATATCATAAACATCGCTCTCTATGGCATCCAGGCCGTCAGGGCCGTTGTCGAAATGATCGACTTCATACTTCTCCTGACGGAGAATCTCGCACAGAGCCTGTGCCATCCTCTTCTCGTCTTCAACAAGCAGTATTTTCATTCACTCACCTCTTTTCTCTCATTTTGCACCAAAAGATTGAAAAAAGATTGAAACTAAATCGCGCGGTCGCGTTTTGACATCTTCTGTATAAGAATGAAGCATGTGACAAATACTACCGCTATGAAACCGATGAAGTATACATTGCCCTCGTCAACGGTCGCGATGTAGTCGTACAGGCCGTGAGTAATCGCAGGTACAACAAAAGCCATGCAGCGGAATATCTTTGAAGAACTTTTATCACCGAGGTTATCGTACTTCTTTGCGATACCGTAGAAAATACCCATAAGAACACCGAAGCAGCAATGACCGGGTATCGCCGTAAGAGCCCTTACAAAAGCCACACCTACGCCGTAGGACATAACATAGCTGATGTTCTCCCAGAGAGCAAAACCGAGCGATACAAATACCGCATAGACAACACCGTCGTACTGACAGTTGAACTCAGGCGAGTTCCAGGTTCTTTTCTTTAAGAAGAAATACTTTGCTCCTTCCTCCGCAATCGGAACTATAACCAGATACAGAACAAGATTGTAGGCAAGCTGCTCGGGCGTGAGCGCGGCATTCAGAATGCCCTCAGATATCCACTCTGCAACGAGCGCGACAAGCGAGGACAAAATACCCGCCACGACAAGTTTTCGAAGAAATGGACCGGATTCCTTTTCAAGTCTGTCGGACTTGTAGACCTTAATCATAAGGAAAATCGCGGGTATGACAGCCGCAGCCACAAGTACGAAATTATAAGTCATCAGGGTCGGAATAAGAAAGTAAAACATAGTTTTCTCCTTTTAATTTATTACCCGAAAATAATACCATACAAAAGGCATTGAAGCAAAGAGAGTTATGCGATACAATAATTAAAAATAAAATTTCGGAGGCCGGTATGGCAAACTTTGACGAGAAATATTTCCTTGAAACTTTTGAAAAACTCATAAAAATCGACAGCACCACGGGATGCTATGAAGAAATCCAGGCCCACATCTGCAAGACTCTTGAGGATATGGGCGTAAAATATCACACACTGCGCAAGGGCGGCGTGATAGCCGAACTCGGCGGAAAGGAGCCGGCGCTCGCTGTCACCGCGCATTTTGACGCGATAGGCCTCATGGTCCGCCACATAAACGCGGACGGCACGCTCTGCGTCTGCCCTGTCGGCGGCCTCTACCCCGTCTACTGCGTCACCGAAAATGTGCGCATCCACACTCGCGCCGGCAAGGTTTTCACCGGTTGCATCTGCCGCACCCCCAACTCCGTTCATGTCACTGAAGATGAACTCAGAAAAGAGGTCGGAGACTTTGACAAGAACGTCTGCGTTGTACTCGACGAGGATGTAAAATCAGCCGATGACGTCAGAAAACTCGGCATCGAAACCGGCGACGATGTCGCTCTCGAGCCTCGTTTCACTCTCGCCAACGGCTACATAAAATCCCGTTTCATCGACGACAAAGCAGCAGTAGCCATCCTTCTGACAACTATTAAAGCAATTAAAGACAACAACACTAACAGAAAGCTTTACTTCTACTTTGCCGCATACGAAGAAATCGGTCACGGCACCACCTGGCTTCCCGATGATGTCAAAGATATCCTCGCAGTTGATATAGCTCCCACAGGTGAAAAGCAGACCTCAGACGAGCGAAAAGTTTCAATCTTCTGCAAGGACTCAAGAATCCCCTATCACTGGGCTATGACAAACGAACTGAAAGCCGCTGCCGAAAAAGCAAACATCCCCTTCGTCATGGATATCTTCACTCCTCACTACGGCACGGACTGTGAAGGCAGCATATCTGCCGGCTACGACATCCGCTTCGCCGCCATAGGCTTCGGCACCGCCAACAGCCACGGCTACGAGCGCACCCAGTTAGACGGCATAAAAGCCACATACGATCTTCTGAATGCCTACATTTCAGTTTAATTATGTCATTTTTTCAAAAATGACTATATTGAACTCAAAAATGACTATATTAAAAACTGCCCGGATTATTCCGGGCAGTTTTGTTGTACTATTTTATTCCCACTCAATTGTGGATACAGGTTTGTCTGAGATGTCCCAGAGGACACGGTTAACGCCGGGGACTGTTGCTATTATGCGGTCACGGATGGTTGTGAGGGTGTCCCAGGAGAGTTCTACGGCTTTGGCTGTTACGGCATCCTTGGTGTTTATGGCACGGATGACTACGGGCCAGCCCATATAACGTTTGCCGTCCTTGATACCTGTTGATTTGATGTCAGGTACCACGCAGAAATACTGCCAGGGAGCGGGATCCATCTTGCCTATCTCCTCGCGGACGATGGCATCGGCCTCGCGGAGTGCCTCAAGGCGATCACGGGTGATCGCGCCAACGCAGCGAACGCCGAGGCCCGGGCCCGGGAACGGCTGACGGTATACCATACCGTCGGGAAGTCCGAGGGCCTTGCCGACAACACGGACCTCATCTTTATAGAGGAACTTGACGGGCTCGACAAGTTCAAAGTCAAGCTCCGGAGGAAGACCGCCTACATTGTGATGGGCTTTTACGCCGTCAGACTCGAGGATGTCAGGATAGATTGTGCCCTGACCGAGGAACTTTATGCCCTCAAGTTTCTTTGCTTCCTCGGCAAATACATCGATGAACTCTTTGCCGATGATTTTACGCTTTGTCTCGGGGTCGTCAACACCCGCGAGTTTATCAAGGAATCTGTCAACCGCGTCAACATAGATGAGGTTGGCATCCATCTGGTTTCTGAACACTTCTATAACCTGCTCGGGCTCGCCCTTTCTGAGGAGACCGTGGTTTACATGTACGCAGGTGAGCTGCTTGCCTATCGCCTTGATGAGGAGAGCAGCGCATACGGAAGAGTCAACACCGCCGGAGAGAGCAAGAAGAACCTTGCCGTCGCCTACCTGGGCGCGTGTTATTTCAATCTGTTCTTCGATAAAGGCCTTTGCCTGTTCTTCTGTTTCTATGCGCGCGAGGTCTGCGGGTCTTACATTTGAAGTCATATCCATCATTGTTTTGTCCCCCTCTTCAGTTTGTGTAGTTGTCAAAGTAACCCTGTACGAGCACTACCGGAGTACCCTTGTCGCCCGAACCGGAGGTCAGGTCGCAGAGCGAACCGATGAGGTCAGTAAGCTGTCTCGGTGTTGTGCCTTCGGAAGCCATATTGCCTACAAGGTCAGCTTCTTTCGCTTTGATTGACTCGGAAATGGCGTTCTTAAGTTCTTCGCCTGAAAGATCTTTAAAGTCGTTATCCGCAAGGTACTTGAGTTTGAGCTCATTCGGAGTACCGATGAGACCGTCTGTGAATGCGGGAGATACTACCGGATCGGCAAGTTCCCAGATCTTTCCCTGGGGATCCTTGAAAGCGCCGTCGCCGTAGACCATAACTTCTACGTGCTTACCTGTGGCTTTGAGGATGCGCGCCTGGATGTCAAGTACGAGGTCCTTGCACTCACGAGGGAAAAGCTTCACCTGATCCTCTGTGGCCTTGTTTGAGCCGAGAAGACCGTATTTTGAATTGTAACCGCTGCCGTTTATCGGAGCGTTCATTATGTCGTCAAGACTGCAGACCGCCTTTGCGCCTGCGTCAACAAGGATTCTCTTTGTGCGTTTTCTCGTATGGATGTCACAGTTTATGACTTTGTCACAGTACTGGAGGATTGTCTTCGGCTGGTTTGCGAAGATAACCTCGACCTCAGCGCCTTCCTCTTTGATGAGATCTGAGTAATAAGCGACATAGTCAACGCCGGTGAACTCGTGTTTGTTCTCACCGAAGAGTTCTCTGTACTTTTCAAGAGACAGAACATCGGAATAAGGGTTGATGCCTGCGGCGTCAATCTTATCGAGTGACACAAGACTGTTGCCTACTTCATCTGAAGGATAAGAGAGCATGAGAACGATTTTCTTGCAGCCTCTTGCTATACCGCGAAGGCAGATTGCGAAACGGTTTCTTGAGAGTATCGGGAATATAACACCTACGGTTTCTCCGCCGAGCTTGTTTCTGACATCTGCGGCGATGTCGTCAACCGTGCAGTAGTTGCCCTGTGAGCGCGCAACGATTGATTCCGTTACGGAAATGACATCACGGTCACGGATCTCAAAGCCCTCAAACTTCGCGGCCTCAAGCACACCTGTTGAAACTATATCAGCGAGGTCGTCGCCCTGTCTGATGATGGGCATACGGATGCCTCGGGATACTGTGCCGACTCTTCTTTCATACTGTTCCATAAAGAGAACTCCTTTGCATTTTATTACGGGACAATTATACTATGTTTTTTAATTTCCGTTCAATTGCGCAGACGGAAAATTTGTTATATATTGTTATATCTGTTTTGTGAAAATATTCCAAAAGGTTATAACAAATTTTACTTCTCATCCTGCAGTTTCTTAATTTCGTCGCGGTAGTGCGCGGCGAGCTCGAAGTCCAGGACACGCGCAGCTGCGTGCATTGCGCGTGTCAGCTCGTTTATAGCCGCCGCGCGTTCAGCCTTGCTCATGCACTTGCCCGTCTTCGACTTCTCTGTGTCAACTTTAGAAGTGATTTCAATGATATCGCGTACATCCTTGATGATTGTTTTGGGCACAATGCCATGTTCCTCATTGTACTTCTCCTGGATTTCACGGCGCCTGTATGTCTCGGTTATCGCGCGTTCCATTGAAGGTGTGACTGAGTCCGCGTACATTATGACTTCGCCCTGCGCGTTTCGCGCGGCGCGGCCGACCGTCTGTACAAGCGATGTCTCGGAGCGCAGGAAGCCCTCCTTGTCGGCGTCTAAGATAGCGACAAGAGAAACTTCAGGTATATCGAGACCTTCACGGAGAAGGTTTATGCCGACAAGGACATCAAACTCTCCGAGACGGAGGTCACGGATAATCTGCATACGCTCTATCGTGTCAACATCGTGGTGCATATATCTGACTCTGATACCGAAGTTTTCGAAGTATGCAGTCAGATCCTCCGCCATTTTCTTTGTGAGCGTCGTGACGAGGACTCTCTCTCCTCTTTCGGCTCTCATGTTTATCTGGGACACAAGGTCGTCTATCTGGCCCTCAACCGGCTTTACGGTTATCTTAGGATCCAGAAGGCCTGTGGGTCTGATAAGCTGTTCAACTATCTGCGCGGATTTCGCGCGTTCGAAATCACCGGGCGTCGCGGAGACGAATATCGCCTGGTTTATGTGCGAGTAAAACTCATCGAAGTTGAGCGGTCTGTTGTCAAACGCGCTGGGCAGACGGAAGCCGAACTCAACAAGGTTTTCTTTTCTTGCTCTGTCACCCGCGTACATTCCGCGTACCTGCGGCAATGTAACATGTGACTCATCGACAAACAGAAGGAAATCATCCGGGAAGAAGTCAAGAAGCGTATACGGTGTGGAACCCGGCGCGCGACGGGCCAGAACTCTGGAATAGTTTTCTATTCCGGAACAGACTCCCGTCTCGCGCAGCATCTCCATATCGTACTCGGTACGCTGCTTTATGCGCTGCGCCTCTATGAGTTTTCCTTCTTTCTCAAAGAAGGCCACACGCTCACGCATCTCTTCGAGAATATCCGCTATCGCTTCCCCACGCGTCTCCCCGTCTATGACATAGTGGGACGCGGGGTAAATAGTCGCGTGCTGGAGGACGTTTACAACCTCTCCCGTCAGCGGTTTGAACTCGCAGATGCGCTCGATTTCATCTCCGAAATACTCGACGCGTATGGCGAGTTCCGAATAGCCTGACGGGAATATCTCAACCGTGTCTCCGCGCACGCGGAACTTGTCACGGATGAAGTTTATATCATTACGTTCATACTGGATGTCAACAAGTTTTCTTATAAGTTCATCCCTGGGTTTGTCCATGCCGGGACGAAGTGAGATTATCATCGTCTTGTAGA
>JAFYJR010000152.1 GCA_017538005.1 Clostridia bacterium
GCAACGGCTTTGTCCGCGCCGCCGTCGAAGAAATCTACGGCAAGGATGTTGCCGAGGCCACAACGGTTCAGTACGGCGGATCAATGAACGCCGGCAACGCCGAAGGCCTTCTCTCAAAAGTAAACGTTGACGGCGGCCTTATCGGCGGCGCGTCTTTAAAGTCCGCGGACTTCTCAACAATAGTAAAAGCCGCGAGCAAATAGAAAGGGTAAAAAATGAAAAAACCCGTAGTACTGTGTATCATGGACGGCTTCGGCTGGGTGCCGGATGAGACTTACGGAAACGCGATAGTCGCCGCTGATACACCGAACCTGGACAAAATAATGAGTGAGTGCCCGCACACGACGATAGGCGCATCCGGTCTTGATGTCGGTCTCCCCGACGGTCAGATGGGCAACTCGGAAGTAGGCCACACCAACATAGGCGCGGGCCGCATCGTGTATCAGGAACTCACCCGTATTTCAAAGTCAATTGAAGACGGCGACTTCTTTGAAAACGACGCCTTCAAAAAGGCAATTGAGAACTGCAAAAAGAACGATTCCGCCCTTCACCTGATGGGCCTTCTTTCAGACGGCGGTGTCCACAGCCACAACACACACCTTTATGCCCTCCTTAAGATGGCAAAGGCGGAAGGTCTTGAGAAAGTATATGTTCACGGCATTTTGGATGGCCGTGATGTACCTCCGACCTCCGGCATAGACTATGTCCGTCAGCTTCTCGCCTTTATGGATGAGAACGAAATCGGACGCCTTGCGACCCTGACGGGCCGCTTCTATGCCATGGACCGCGACAACCGCTGGGAGCGCATAGAGAAAGCATACAACGCCTTTGTAAAAGGCGAAGGCGTCCATATGGCCGATCCCATAAAGGCACTCGACCTCTCGTATGACACGATAGATTCCGACGGCAAGAACCTGACTGACGAATTTGTCATGCCCACGATTATCGACTGTGAGGCAAAATGCGACGGACGCTGCGACTGCTGCGAGCGCGAGGACGACGGACGCGTACACGAAAATGACAGCATCATTTTCTTCAACTTCCGTCCCGACCGCGCGCGCGAAATTACAAGAGCGTTCGTCGACCCCGAAGTCACGGGCTTTGATCATGAGTGGTTCCCCGTACATTACGTCTGCATGACACAGTACGACGCCACCATGCCGAATGTCGATGTGGCTTTCAGACCTCAGTCACTCGAGAACACTCTCGGCGAATACCTTGCAAAGAACAACCTGACGCAGCTGAGAATAGCCGAGACAGAGAAGTATGCACATGTAACTTTCTTCTTCAACGGCGGTGTCGAGACCGTAAACGAGGGCGAGGACAGAATCCTCATTCCGAGCCCGAAGGTCACGACATATGACTTAAAGCCCGAGATGAGCGCCATAGAAGTCACTGACAAGCTCGTCGAAGCGGTTCTTTCAGACAAATACAATGTCATCATCATAAACTACGCCAACTGCGATATGGTCGGTCACACAGGTGTTTTCGACGCAGCCGTAAAGGCCGTCGAAACCGTAGACACCTGTCTCGGCCGCCTTATGGAAGCAGTGGACAAGATGGGCGGCGCGATTCTCCTCACCGCAGACCACGGCAACGCGGACAAGATGTACGAGCCCGACGGTTCACCGTTCACGGCTCATACAACAAATCCCGTCCCGTTCGCCGTAATAGGCGCCGGTGATGTAAAGGTGCGCGAAGGCGGCCGCCTGTGCGACCTCTCCCCGACTATCCTTAAACTGCTTGAACTCCCGCAGCCTCCCGAGATGACCGGCGAGTCACTCATTGTTGACTGATGACTTACTTTCTCGACGATATCCCCGTCACGGTGGAAAAGAAGAAAATAAAAAATCTGCACATCTACATAAAGCCCCCATACGGCGATGTAAAAGTCACCGCACCGAAATATGTCTCCGACAAAGAGATACAGGGCTTTATAGAAGAGCGCAGAGATTGGATCTTCAAAAACGTTGAAAAGATGAAGGCGACCCCCGTGCTCTCATACGACACGGGAGACCGCATCCCCATCTGGGGAGAGTTCTACACCTTAAGTGTCCTCGAAGACACGAGATACAGCCTCACAACGCACGAGGACGGCACTGCCGACCTGATTGTCCGTGAAGGCTGCACGCAGGAGCAGAAAGAGGCCTTCATTCTGGAGTGGTACCGAAAGGAACTCACCGAACGCGTCGACATCCTGCTCCCGCAATGGGAGGCCTTCACGGGCCTTCACTCAAGCGGCTGGCAAAGCAAGGTCATGAAGTCGCGCTGGGGCACATGCAACACCAAAACAAAAAAGATTTGGCTCAACGTGCGGCTCGCGGAGCATCCGACAAAATGTCTTGAATACGTCATTTTGCATGAGCTCGCCCACACCGTTGTGCCAAATCATGGTACAGAGTTTAAGGCTGTTCTGGATAAATACATGCCCGAGTGGAGGCAGTACAGGAAAATGCTGAAAGATTAACTGTCAAACCAGCGGTTAAGCGCGGCGCAGATAACTGCAGCAAGTATCGTACAGCTTATTGCCTCAACGATGCCGTTTATTCCGACAAACGCGATTAAAAACGCGAGTACACCTGTCGTACCGAGCACAGCGGCAATGCTCTGCAGAAACTCGGTATTCCAGAAGCAGATAAGTAAAACGGACATAAAGAACAATGTGTTAAGCAGTGAACCCACAAGTCCTGTTACCGCATATCCGCCAATATTGTTCTGCTTGATTGCCTTGAAGAAAAGTCCCGTGAGCCAACCCATAAGGGTTCTTGTAGGTACACAGACAAGGAAAGCAAAAAACGGGTTTACCTCAAGCATGGCAACACCGAAGGCCGACATGCCGAAAACACATTGCAGGAAACTTGTCATGCCGAAGGCAAAGCCCAGCAACGCGCCCGCCGCAGGGTCTATGACAACAGCTCCGATTATTACGGGAACGGTGATGATCGTCATCTCGATAACACCGAGTTTTATGTATCCTATGGGTGTAAATCCCATAATCAGGATAAGCGCGAGCAGAACACTGAGTTCAGTGAGTCTTAAAACCTTGCTGTTTAGCCTGACTTTTTCTTTACTTACTGCCATCTCAATTCACCTTTACTTTTTGATAATGACATTATAAAGATAAATCAAAACTTTTGCAAATACGACTTTAAGGGAAGTTTACGTATGGAGAAAAAAGAACTGAACAAATCCTATTATCTGGGTATTTTAAAGTGTCTTTCCTACCCTATTTTCATGGTTGGCGTGGTAACGGTCATACCGTCACTGCTTTTCCTTTTCTACCCCGAAGAGAAGGCATTGATGCAGTATTTCGCGATACCGGGCATCGCCTACCTTTTCCTCGGTTACCTCATCAGACTGTTTACACAGAACTACAAGGTAACCGAACTCAAGAAAAACAGCGCGCCCGTTGTTGTTCTGCTCATCTGGATCATATCTATTTTCCTCGGCGCGATTCCCTTCTTCCTCACAAAGGACTATTCCGCCACACAGGCTCTGTTTGAAGCCACGAGCGGTTTCACAACAACCGGTTTTACGGTTACAAATTTCAAGACGGTATCTCATATGGTTCTCCTCTACCGCTCCCTGCTTCACCTGCTGGGCGGCGTAGGCTTGATCCTCATACTCAGTCTCCTTGTATCCGATGCCTTCGGAATGCAGCTTTTCAAAGCCGAAGGTCACCTCGACAAAATCGAACCGAGCGTATCCTACTCCGCGAGAACAATTACAATAGTTTACCTCGGTCTCATAACAGGCGGCACGATCCTCTATACCGTTTTCGGTATGCCCCTGTTTGACTCAATTAACCACGCGATTTCCGCCGTCTCAACAGGCGGCTTCTCCACAAAAGCCCAGAGCATAGGTTACTGGCACAATGTACCTGTCGATGTAACCACCGTCGTCCTCATGATGCTCGGTGCCACAAACTTTATGGCGACAGTCCTTCTCTTCAAGGGCAAGTTCATGAGTGTGTTCAAGAACAGTGAGACACTGGTTACACTCTTCTTCATAGCAGCGGTAACACCGATAGTTATCGTCCAGCTCTTCGCAAACGGAATCTGCGAACATCTCCCCAGTGCCATAGACAACGCGGTCTTCCAGGTGGTCGCAGTCATCACAACCACCGGTCTGTCAACCGTTGACAACTTCTTCCCGAAGTCCACCTTCGCGCTGATGCCGCTCATAGTCCTGATGTTCATAGGCGGCAACAGCGGCTCGACCGCGGGCGGTATGAAGGCATACAGAGTGGCGCTTGCGCTGCGCAGCATATTCTATGATGCCCGCTCCGCGACGGAATCCAACAGAATCCACCGCGGCCGCTACTTCTACCACTTCGGCAAGAAAGAAAACTTCACCAAAGAGGAACAGAACACAAACAACTCGTACCTTCTCATGTACCTCGCAATAGGCTTCATAGGTACGTTTGCCCTCTGCCTCTGCGGATATGACTTTAAGGATAGTCTGATTGAATTCTTCTCCGCCCTCGGTACCGTAGGCATGTCCTCCGGTATTGTCGGCCGCGACATGAGCAATGCCTCAATGTGGATTATCATGGTCGGCATGATTATAGCCCGTCTTGAGATTTATATCTTCATCTTAAGCGGCAACCGCATAATAGCGGACATAAAGGAATTCATACAGAACAGAAAAAAATAACAGGCGGAAAGTAAAGATAAAAAAAGGCGGGTCGCATGACCCGCCTTAAACTTTTTTGGTTTACTTTCCGCCCTTTACATAAGGTTCCGGATGATCGTACTCGCCGTACTCACAGCCGATGTGTTCGGCGTGGATATCGTCAACGAGCTTATAGCCGAGCGGCAAGAATTTGCATCTCTTCTTGTAGAGTTTGAGGTCGCCGTAACCGTTGCCGCCGTTCCAGAGTCTCTGATGACGGAACAGTCCGTCGGGTGCCTCATACTTGATGTTGAGCATGTCTTCCTTCTTGCAGCGAATGTCAGTTATAAGACGGCCGCTTGAAGACTTCTGATCAACATGCCATACTATCTCATCATCTGTCTCATAACCCTCAAACTCGGTCTGGGAAAGTGTCCAGAGTTTTGAGAAGTTGAACTCGTAGCAGTCACCCTCATAGTAGAAACCGCCGAGGAGTTTTCTCGGGAAACGGATACCGAATGCCTTCGGCTGACCGCCGCCGATGTCAAATACGGAATTCTCAAGTTTTTTGCCTGTCTTGTTGGACTTGAGGTCGCAAGATGAGAGCCATACCCAGGGCGTCGTGAAGTTTGAGCCCCAGTTCTTGTCGGCATAACCGAAGGAGCGCTCGGGGATTACATCGTAAACAACACCGTCAAGAGTGAATGTGCCCTTGTAGGTGGACTTCATACCTTCGGCATGCCAGTACATCTCAAAGGCATTGAGTCTTCTCATAAGCCAGCTTGTGCCGTAACCTACGTTCCATGCAATCTCCTTGTTGATCTCAAGGTCCCATGATACGGAACCGGCATCACACAGATACTCGGGATGAGCAGCGATTTCCTCTTCGGAAATCTCGATACTTCCGCGCGTTCTGTACTCATCGCAGTAGCAGTCTGCGGCCTCAACGCTGTAAGGAGCGTTCATATGGATCTTAACGTCTTTCCATGCAAAGAAGCGGTGGAGCTGCTTCTTGTTTCCGACCCAGGAACCGACGTTGACCATGAGGTATGACGGCTTCTTGCCCGCAGCCTTGTTCTCCGGAAGTTGGCCGAATACCGGTTTGTCCTCCGCGAGATCCGGGTTGCAGACGAAGAATTCAACATAGAACGGCTTCTCTTCACCGGTCTCTCTGTTGACGGCAGTCATTGAATGCCACCACCAGTCGTAGCCCTGCTTCTTGAAACTTCCGCGAAGCATACACTCGTCACAGTTCTGGTCTTTGATTGAGAAATTTTTCTTTATGCTCATTTTGCAATAACCTCCCTTGTGTTATCAGCGTACAAATAAATTTTAGTACAAGTCAAAATAAAAGTAAATCTGCACCCTTTAAGAAAAGAGTGCAGATTTTTTGTACACTTTTACATATTGTACATTTTCTTACTTGAGACCCTCAAGCAGTTCAAAGTACTTCTTGTAGTAGTTGACAATGAAGTAAGGATTCAGGAACGCTCTGAGCGAACCGCCGACAACATCCATATGGTCGCCCTGGTAAACAGGCATAACATTCCAGATACCGCGTTTGAGGTTATTTCTCGACTCATAGTAGTAAACAAACGGTTCATCACTCGGATGAAGAGCGGAGACGGTATTTGAAGCGCCGTCTGACTCAAGCCAGCAGTCGTCGAGATCAACATCAAGGAATCTCTCGTGGCGATGTCTGCCTATAAGATTACCTGTGAGATGGAATACCGGGAATGTCGATGTAATCTTCATTCTCTGGTTGCCGTGACATGTGGTCATCGTATTTGAAGTGGAAATTGAGAAGTTGTATGCCTCCTCGTTTATCTCCATACGCTCATTGATTTCCTTGGCGCCTGCAAGGCAGAGATCCCAGTAGAGATTGTCCTTGGACTTCATTGCCTTGTTGATTTTGGCGGGATGAAGCAGGGCCTTCAGGCTGTGGCCTTCCTTGGGATTCTTCGTGATGCCCCACTGGTCAAGTGACATATCGTAAACCTGGTTTGCCATTGTTCCGTCCATAAGGCCGGCAAATCCGTAGAATGTAACAACCTTGAGTATGGGAAGAAGGAAGCCTATTGCTGACATAACGGATGTGCCGTCGTGAGGTCCCGCGATGGTTGTTACGGACTGAATCCAGTCGCCTTTTCCGCCCTTGAAGAACGGTGATGTATCCTCACCTGTCGCCTCCACCTCTTCCGCGGCACCGTGTGCCATGAGGTGTGAGAACATGCGGACTGTCGCTCCGCCGAAGCTGTGACCGAGGATGTGAATCTTCTTCTCGGCGCTCCAGCCGGGTACGAGGGGCTTGTCATAGGTACGGCCAAAACGCGCATGCCCGTACTTCTTTGAGTGCGCCTCACCGTAGTCAACGGTGCCGCCTGTAAGCTGCGCGTAAATCTCACACGCGCGGTCCCATGCGGAACCGAGCGAAGATATTGTCGGCGCGCAGGCTTCTCCGCCCTCATCGTTGATCATCTTTACAAGGTCACACGCGAGCATTCCCCAGTAAGGGAAATACTTGTAGACAAGCTCATCCTGTCCGAATCCGAGCATGCCGTGGATAAAAACATAAGGGTATTTCATATCAAAATCTCCTTTTTAAAATTTCCGAATCAGTTAGGACAAGTTCAATGATACCAAAAAATGCGGCATAATAAAAGACCTGAAACAAAAGTTTCAGGTCTCTGGCGGAGAAGAGGTGATTTGAACACCCGCGCGGTTTAACCCGCCTACTCCCTTAGCAGGGGAGCCCCTTCGGCCTCTTGGGTACTTCTCCATAAGGTCAAATGCAAAGAGTATTATACCCAAGCCGCACTGATAAGTCAACAAGTTGTCGCTTCTTGTTGACAGGCCTGTTTCGTGGTAAAATACTCGGGTAAAGAAGGTGTTATTATGAAAAAAGCATTCGGCATCGCGGCAGGCGCGGGAATCGCCGCTGCCACGGCGTTCAGCGAGGCGCTGCTGCGCTCGACATTTGACGTCGACGGCAACGGCATAAGTCCGGACGGCGCCGACATCAGCTACCCGCCGCTCGTTCACAAGCTGGCAGAGCGTGACGGCAACCTCGGAGGACTTATGCGCATGCTTCTCCTCTTCGCCGAAGTTGACGGTGACCCCATGCGTGAAAATGTGAGCTTCTGCCGCAGCCTGAACCCGACAGAATACACAATTAAAAACGACAAGGGAAATACATTGTACGGCTGGCTCTTCAAGAATGAAAAGCCGACAAACAGGTATATGATATTCTTCCACGGATACAACATTTCCGGACTTGCGGACGGAAACAGATACATCCGTCTCTACCACGACCTCGGCTTCAACTGCTTTGTCGTGGATCATGTCCACCAGGGCAAGAGCGAGGGCAAGTGCGTAACCTTCGGCGAGCAGGAAAGCAAAGACTGTATTAAGTGGCTTCACTTTATGGTCAATGAGTTCGGCAAGGACATCGAGATAGTCATCCACGGCGTCTCAATGGGCGGCGCGACCGCCATCCTCACAGCCGCAAACCCCGACCTTCCCGAAAATGTCAAGTTCGTCGTTGACGACTGCGGCTACTCGAGCGCCAGAGCGGAGTTCATACACGTCCTGACCTCGTTCCACATCCCGAAACCCATAGCGAAGGCCATAATAAACAACGAGGCCCACTACTACAAACTCCGCTACGGATACAACCTCGACAACGCCGACCCGAAATCACAGGCACACAAGATTAAGATTCCCACCCTCTTGATGCACGGTGACGACGATGTATTCGTCCCCCATTACATGAGTGAAGAGATCTTCGCGGAACTCACATGCCCGAAAGAATTTCACTCCTTCAAAGGCGCCCCTCACAGCGGCTGCCAGTACCTCTACCCTGAGGAATACACTTCGTACATAAAAACATACATAGACAAATACCTTGGAGGCACAAAATGATTTACTATTTCACAGGAACAGGCAACTCAAAATGGGTTGCGGAAACAATGGCAGCAAAACTCGGCGACGAGGTTTCAACCATAGCTGAAGCAAAAACAGCAGACGGAGACAAGATAGGCATTGTCGCGCCGACATACGCCTGGGGCTGCCCCGGTCCCGTCGGCGAGTTTCTGAAAACACTCAAGACTGACGGCAAGTATGTTTTCTTCGTCGCGACATGCGGCTCAAACTGCGGCATGTACGACAAGCAGGTTGCAAAGCTCCTCGGCCGTCCCGTTGACGCCTTCCTCACACTCTCACTCCCGAACAACTGCATTCAGCTCGGCGACTGTGAGGCGGAAGATGCTGCAAAGGCGAAGTTTGCGGCCGCAAAACCCATACTTGATTCCTTTATCGCAAAAGTTGAAAAAGGCGAAAAGGTTGTCGATGTAGTCCGTGGTCCCGTCCCACATCTCCTGACATATGTCGTTCACCCCGCATATCTCAAATTCGCGACGAGCGACAAACCTTTCTCGGTTGACATCGGCAAGTGCAACTCCTGCGGCGCCTGCGAAAAGTACTGCCCCGTAGGCAACATAAAACTCGTTGACGGCCATCCCACCTGGAACGGCAACTGCGCCCAGTGCACAGCCTGCATAAACCGCTGTCAGAATGAAGCCATCCAATACGGCAAAAAGAGCGCGACGCGCCGCCGCTACCACTTCACCGAAGACCTGGTATAAAGCCAAAAGCCCCGAGCGGAAGCTCGGGGCTTTGGTTTATATGATGCCGATCTGTTTGATCAGGAGTTCGCGGCCGCTTAAAATTTGTTTGTCGCGGCTGGAACATTTGGGGCATGTGCCCTCGTATTGCCTGATGTTGTAGTGTTTTCCGCAATTGTTGCAGACTCCTTCGCCTTTGATTTCATTTATCTTCAGGGAAGAGTTTTTAAAGAGAGGCCGTTCTTCTATAACTATCGGATAATACTTTTCAAAAAAGATCGGCAGCATTCCGGTAAGTTCACCAAGGTCGAGTTCTATGAATTCGACCTTTTGTGCGTGATTGTCTATGGCGACTTTTTCGACGCTTTTTACAATCTCGTAAAGTGTACCGATTTCATGCATAGTCACTCACCCTTAAGTTTTGTAACCACCATGTTCTTGCTTCGTACGACTGCGTATTTTGCAACAGTCGGAATGAGTTCTTCGTATGTTCCGCCGCCTGCATTGTATACCTTGGAGAGGTGGATGGCGTCGAACTTACAACGGGTTGTGCAAAGACCGCAACCTACGCAGATGTTCTGGTCGACATGAGCTGCGCCGCAGGAGAGACAGCGGGCTGTTTCTTTCTTGACCTGTTCTTCCGTGAAGGTGAGTCTGTCGTCGGCAAAACTTAACTTGCTCTCTTTTCTGCGCTGAGGAATCTGGCGGGGTTCAAGGTCAAATCCGCCGAGAGGAAGAAGAGCATTATCTTTGTCGATTGCCTTGTAGTCGCGTCTGTCTCTGCCGAGTACAAGTGAGTGACCTTCGCGTACAGCGCGGTTTAGTGATACGGCGCCCTGTTTGCCTGCAGCAATTGCATCGATTGCAAACTTGGGACCTGTGTATACATCACCGCCAACGAAGATGTCACTGTCATCGGTCACATATGTGAAACCGTCTGCGACAGCAGTACCGTTCTTGTTGATCTTAACCTTTGTGCCCTTGAGGAGGTCACCCCAGTCGATTGATTGGCCTATTGAAAGAAGAACTGTATCGGCATCAACGGTTATTGTGTCGTTCTCGTCATACTTGGGAGAGAACTTGCCGGCTTCAAATACAGATACGCATTTTTTGAATACGACTCCTGAAACTTTACCGTCTTTGAGGAGGATTTCTTTCGGACCCCAACCGTTGTTGATGACAATGTTCTCTTCGCGAGCTTCGTCCTGTTCCTCCTTGGCTGCCGGCATCTCGGCTTCAGACTCAAGGCAGTACAAGTTGACACTCGTTATGTTCTGGCGGACTGCGGTGCGGGCAACGTCGACGGCAACGTTGCCGCCGCCGATTACGACTACCTTGCCGGCAGCCTTCGTCTTCTTGCCCGCGTTGACGGCTTTTAAGAACTCGACGCCTGAGATGACGCCTTCGGCATCTTCACCAGTGATGCCGAGTGCACGGCCGTTCTGCGCGCCTATGGCGATGTAGAAGCCCTTGTAGCCTTCTTTGCGGAGGTCGGCGATTGAAATATCCTTGCCGACTTCAACGCCTGTCTTGAATTCAACACCGAGAGCTTTGATTACTTCGATTTCGGCATCGACTACATTTTTCTCAAGTCTGAAAGAGGGGATGCCGAGCGTGAGCATACCGCCGAGTTTGTCCTCTTTCTCGAATACGGTTACCTGATGGCCGTATACTGAGAGATAGTAGGCACAGGAGAGACCTGCGGGGCCGGAGCCTATGACGGCAATCTTCTGGCCACCGGTATACATCTTCTTCGGAATGTATTTTGTCGCATCGTCAAGTTCTTTCATGGCGATGAATTTCTTAACTTCGTCGATTGCGACTGCGTCGTCCACGCTTCCGCGGGTACATTCGTCTTCGCATCTGTGGTTACAGATTGCGCCGCAGACCGCCGGCAACGGGTTCTCTTTCTTTATTAGTTCAAGGGCTTCAACATAGCGTCCTTCAGACGCAAGTTTTAAATAACCCTGAACTGCGATGTGAGCGGGGCAAGCCGTTTTACAGGGGGATGTGCCCGTCTCGGGGATGACATTCTGACGGTTTGTCAGGAAATCAGTCTGCCAGTATTTCTTCGACCACCAGATGTTGTCGGGAAGATCCTTATCCTTTATCGGAACCGGATTTTTTCGGCAGAGTTTCTCGCCGAGTTTTACGGCATTCTGTGGGCATACTTCCATACATTGTCCGCAGGCCACACAGTTGTCTGTGTTTACGGATGCCACATAGTTTGAGCGTGACATATTGGGTGTTGAGCACCACCATGCCGTACGGAGGCCGAGGCAGGTATCCCAGCTGCAGTTGCAGATGAACATTGAGTTCTCTTCACCGTCAACATTTGTAACCTCGTGAACATAGCCGAGTTCCTCTGATCTCCTCAGTATCTCCCAGCACTCTTCCTCGGTTATTCTGCGAGCTCTGTTTGTTTTGATACAGCTCTCGGCAAATTTGCCGAGCACTATGCAGACTTCATCTGCGGGGTCGCCTGTGCCTTCGCCGTTTAAAGCCGCCGCTCTGCGGCACTGACACTGTGTGACGCCCAGGCTGGGCTTGTACTTGTCTACCCAGTAGGAGAGTTCTTCAATCTTGACTCTTTTCGGCTCGTTTTCAATTGCTTTCTGTACGGGTACAACTTTGATGAGTCCGCGACCCATGGGTACCCAGGGCGCAAGAATCTCGGTTAAGAATCTTGCTTCGTCAAAAAAAGCTCTGCCTGCCTTTCTCGTATTCTCCTCACTGTGAATACCTGAAGGCATGAGCATGAGTTCCATTGAACCCGGAGCGTAAAGGGGAAGGTTGATCATCTCGCGTCCGTCATCGTCCGAGGTCCACTCGGTAATACCGATGTTGCAGAGATGTTCCGCAATCTTGTACGCTTCCTCCTCACTCTTATTGATTCTTTTCGCGAACTCGGCAATGTAGACAGGCTTTCTGCGCTTGAGCTTAAGCGCATAACCTGCGTACTCGTCATCAATAACGGAATCGATGAATCTGTAGCATGCGGAGTTCTCGTTTGGAATCTTGTTTACATAGTCGATCTTTGATGCCAGTAACCATTTTTTAAGTTCCATATTTTTCCTCCCTTTTAATTTTCAAAAATGTTTCCGTACAAATTCTAATGTTTTTAAAACCCGATAAAAAGGTGCTCTGTAAATTTTGCGACATATGTGATACAATTGTCTCATACAAACGTACGGGAGGAATAATAATGGCCTCGAATGTTTACACGCAAAGCAAATTGTCCTTTTCAAAAAACTGCATTTTTGACGCGCTGCTCGCTTTGCTTGAAAAGAAGGAATTGTCGGACATCTCTGTTTCTGAGCTTACAAAAAAGGCCGGCGTATGTCGCTCGACCTTTTACAGAAACTATGATGATATCGCAAGTGTCATTGTGGACTTTTTAAATGAGCGCCCTTTGGGTTTTTCCAATGACCTAAAGAGGGAAGATATGAATAACTACGAGTTGGTGGCAAACTATTTCAGCTATCTTCTTGAGAACAGGAGACTGTTTACGGCACTTGATAAGAGGGGAATGCTCCATCTCCTGCTCGATGTACACAGCCGAGTCTTTAAGAATAATTTTAAACCGATAGTAAATGATATCGGATTTGTTGAAGACTATGAGATCTCCGCCTTTATCGGAATTGTATATATGGTCACCGCAGACTGGATACACAACGGTATGCAGGGAGAAATGGATGAGATGGTTGAACTGTCGTTTAAGATCATCACACACTACACGGGCAACAAAGTTTAGATATATTTAAAGCCCCGGGCAAAGGCCCGGGGCTTGATGATA
>JAFYJR010000153.1 GCA_017538005.1 Clostridia bacterium
GGGTACGGGCACGAAGACCAGCGGATCCACTTTCATGAGATAGAACATCGCGGCAGCGGAAGCTGCGAGGTCATTGCACTCCCCGCTGAAAAAGACATTCTTCTTGCCGAGGCGTTTTACAAGCCTGTCTCCTACTTCCTCTATGGCGCAGTGGCCGACAACAAGGACCTTGCCTTCTATGGCGTCAATCTCGTCAGCATCATGGCCCTTTCCTATTACCATAGTCCAGCCGCCTTTTCCGCCGTAGTCGTTGTACATTATCTGGAGCAATGTAAGCGGATTGTTCTTGCAGCCTTCCTTACAGGTCATCGTTTTTCCTTCGATGATTTTTACATCGCTCGGGAAAGCGTCATAGAGGTCTGTCGGATACTTGGTCGTATAGGGCGACATATCACCGATGATTTCAATGTCATCAAGAGACTCGACACCGTCCGAATATCCCTTCTCAACGGCAATCTTAAGATGCGGCACATCGTCGAGCGTGAGACCGAAAATCGCGGCTCCGACCATATCGGTTGCCACAACGTTCTTGCCGGCAACCAGCACACCCAGAGGCAGCACGCACTCATCCGCAAGCGAAGTCACGGGATAGTGACCGTAAATCGTGCCCTCGACACCTTCGATGATGGTGAAGTCCGGACGGACATAGGACAGAACGTCTATCAGTTTGTACGGCAGATTGTAGTTGTGATCGGGTCTGCGGTCAAACTGTTTCGGGAACGCCCACTGGTTCTTGACGCCGAGCGTAACGCCCGCCATGGAGTGAGTCTTCAGTTTCGGAAGACTGATGTACAGATTATCATCTTTTCCGTCAATGAGGTTTTTGATGACAAAGTCGGGCATCGCGAACTTGTTGTTCATATAGTCGTCACGGCCCTTAAACTCAAGAATTTTCATCTTACCCTCGTCAAGATAAACGGGTATCGCGCCGGTCCTTTTGCAGATCTTCGCGTAACCGGTTACCTCGTAAACTATGCGGGTATAGTTGCTCTGCGTGGAGTCCTCAAAAAGATAAATCTTGTTGGCTCCGTTCGCTTTCCAGTACTCGATGACGGCTTCAATGAGTTCAGGCCTTGTATAACAATACGCCTTGCCGTCAATACCGTTGGGTTTGATGAAAACATCCTTGCTTTTCTTGAGCATGGCGGCGCCGCCGTTCGCATCAAAGATCTCTTTGAGCGCGACTCTTAATTCGGCCGCCTGCTCGTCAGACAGAGGTAAAAACTTCGTCATGCTCTCCTTCTGGTGCGGTGACTCAAGCTTCCTCACAATTACCTGTGTCTTTGCCATATTTTCCCCTCCCTTTCAGGGTTATTTTATCATCTCCAGAAACTCCGCTTCGTCAATTATCGTAACACCGAGTTCCTGCGCCTTTGTAAGTTTCGAGCCTGCCTCTTCGCCCGCGAGCACATAGTCTGTTTTCTTTGAGACTGAACTTGCTGTCTTGCCGCCATACTGTTCAATAATGGCGGAGGCTTCCGTGCGGGAATATGTGGGCAGAGTACCCGTAAGCACGAAGGTTTTACCGGCAAAACGGTCATCTATTTTCTCTTTGTTTGAGTTCATGTTGAGACCGTAGTCTTTAAGTCGGTTTACAAGGTCCTTCGTCTCCGGTTTGGAGAAGAATTCAACAACGCTTTCGGCCATAATCTGACCGAAGCCTTCTATGGCGAGCACATCGATGACGGACGCGTTCATGAGCGCGTCCATGTTGCCGAAGTGCTCAGAAAGAAGCTTCGCGGCTTTTTCGCCGACATGGCGGATGCCGAAAGCGGAGATAAGTTTCGACAGGTCATTCTGTTTGGATTTTTCTATCGCGTCAATAAGGTTTTGCGCGGATTTCTCGCCCATGCGGTCAAGACCGGCTATATCGGTTGCTTTAAGGCCGTAGATATCGGCGGGATTGCTTATCAGGTTTTCGTTTATCAGAAGTTCAACGACACTGTCTCCGAGACCTTCGATGTCCATAGCGGGTTTTGAGCAGAAGTGTATCAGGACACGGACAAGCTGTGCGGGACACTCGGGATTCGTGCAGCGGATCGCGGCCTCGCCGTTCTCACGGTACACTTCCGCGCCGCAGGACGGACAGCGGGACGGCAGAAAATAGGGCTCGGTGTTCTCGGCGTGTTCCACAACCGAGACAACCTCAGGGATGATATCGCCCGCTTTGCGGATGATGACGGTATCGCCTATCTGTATGCCTTTTTCGGTTATGAAGTCCTGGTTATGAAGCGTGGCGCGGGCGATCACCGAGCCCGCAACAAGTACGGGTTCAAAGCTCGCGACAGGTGTCAGAACGCCCGTCCTGCCCACCTGGACTTCTATATCAATTATCTTAGTCTGCTTCTCCTCAGGCGGGTACTTATACGCTATTGCCCACTTGGGAAATTTTGATGTGCTGCCCAGTTCATCGCGAAGTGTAAAGTCATTTACCTTTACAACCGCGCCGTCTATGTCAAAAGGCAGCGAATATCGGTTTTCTCCGATACGCGTTATCTCATTCTTTACTTCTTCAATCGTCCTGCAGGGAGTATAGAACGGAACAGTATTGAAACCGAGTTTTTTCAGATAGTCGAGAGACTGCTTATGTTCTGTCGCGTCAAAGTCTCCGTCCATCTGCTGTACATTGAAAACAAATATATCGAGGTCCCTCTCGGCAGTGACCTTCGGGTCCTTTTGCCTGAGCGAACCTGCCGCTGCGTTTCTGGGATTCTTGAAAACCTTTTCCTCGTTGAGTTCCTGTTTCTCAACAAGTTTCAGGAACACATCACGGGGCATATACACTTCACCGCGCACCTCAATAAAAGGTACGGGCTCAGACAGTTTCTTCGGTATGGACTTTATCGTCTTAAGGTTTTCGGTTATGTCTTCGCCCACATCGCCGTCGCCGCGCGTCGAGCCTCTTTCAAAGATTCCGTTTCTGTATTCGAGAGAAACGGAAAGACCGTCTATCTTCGGCTCAACGACATAGCCGCCGCGCTGCGCGGCAACCGCAGTGCGCTCGCCGAAAGCGTCAAGTTCCTCAAATGAGAACGCGTCCTGAAGGCTTTCCATGCGGACGGTATGAGTGACGGGTGTGAAAAGACTCGCTGCCCGGCCCCCGACCTTCTGTGTCGGAGAGTCAGGTGTAACAAACTCCGGATAGAGCGCTTCAAGACGCTTCAGTTCATTTGAGAGAGCGTCATACTCGAAGTCTTCTATTTCGGGATCATCGTCGTTGTAGTAGCGATTGCTGTGGTAATTCAGCAC
>JAFYJR010000002.1 GCA_017538005.1 Clostridia bacterium
GTGCGGAGTTGGTGTAGAAATACCAGCGTATTGCATCGGCGCCGTAGGTCTCAAGGGCCTCGAACGGGTCAACTGCGTTGCCCTTTGACTTTGACATCTTCTGGCCGTTCTCGTCCTGGACATGGCCGAGGACTATGACATTTTTAAACGGCGCTTTATTGAAGATGAGGGTCGAAATCGCGAGAAGGGAGTAGAACCATCCTCGGGTCTGGTCGACGGCTTCCGAGATGAAGTCCGCCGGGAACTGCTGCTCGAAGAGGTCCTTGTTCTCGAACGGATAATGGTGCTGGGCGAAGGGCATTGAGCCCGAGTCAAACCAGCAGTCTATTACTTCCGGAACTCTCTTCATTTCCTTGCCGCATTTCGGGCATTTGATTGTGACCGCGTCTATGAAGGGACGATGTAATTCGATGTCGTCCGGGCAGTTGTCTGACATCTCTTTAAGCTCGGCAATTGAGCCGATGGCATGCTTGTGACCGCATTCGCATTCCCAGACATTGAGCGGTGTGCCCCAGTAACGGTTTCTTGAAATAGCCCAGTCCTGGACGTTCTCAAGCCAGTCGCCGAAGCGGCCTTTGCCTATGCTCTCGGGGATCCAGTTTATTGTGTTGTTGTTTCGGATAAGGTCGTCGCGAACGGCGGTCATCTTTATGTACCAGGATTCGCGGGCGTAGTAGATGAGCGGTGTGTCGCAGCGCCAGCAGTGAGGATAGCTGTGCTCAAACTTCGGAGCCGCGAACAGAAGACCTTTCTTGTCGAGGTCGACAAGAATCTTCGGGTCGGCGTCTTTGACGAAGATGCCCGCGTAGTCTGTTTCGGCAGTCATATTGCCCTTGCCGTCAACGAGCTGGACGAACGGCAGGTCGTATTTTCTGCCGACGTTCGCGTCGTCTTCACCGAAGGCGGGAGCAATGTGAACGATACCGGTACCGTCTGTCATCGTTACATAGTCATCACAGCAGACGAAGAAAGCTTTCTTGTGCTGTTTCTCGGCTATGGGTGTCGCGTAGTCGAAGAGGGGCTCGTATTCCTTGTACTCGAGATCCTTACCGGTCATCTTTTCAAGGATTTCGTATGTTGCCTCTTCATCCTGCTTTAAGTTCGCGTCTATGAGCGCTGTGGCAAGGTAGTATGTATAGCCGTCGGCCGCCTTGACCTTGGCGTACTCGTCGCTCGGGTTTACGCAGAGGGCGACGTTGGACGGGAGTGTCCAGGGAGTTGTCGTCCAGACAAGGAAATAGGCGTCCTCGTCCTTAACTTTCATGCGGACGACGGCGGAGCGTTCCTTGATATCCTTATAGCCCTGAGCGACCTCGTGAGAGGAGAGCGGTGTGCCGCAGCGAGGGCAGTAGGGAACGATTTTGAAGCCCTTGTACATGAGGCCTTTTTCGTAAATCTGCTTTAAGGCCCACCATTCGGACTCTATGAAATCGTTGTGGTATGTGACATAGGGGTTGTCCATGTCGGCCCAGAAACCTACTGTGCCGGAGAAGTCCTCCCACATGCCTTTGTATTTCCATACGTTCTCTTTGCACTTCTCGATAAAGGGCTCGAGACCGTATGCTTCAATCTGTTCTTTTCCGTTGATACCGATCTCTTTCTCAACTTCGAGCTCTACGGGGAGACCGTGTGTGTCCCAGCCCGCCTTACGCGGAACATAGTAGCCCTTCATTGTGCGGTATCTCGGAATCATATCCTTGATAACACGGGTTAAAACGTGGCCTATGTGAGGCTTGCCGTTTGCCGTGGGCGGTCCGTCATAGAAAACATAGGACGGGCCTTTTTTCTCTTCGGTTTTCTCAAAGATTTTTTCGTCTTTCCAGAATTTCGCTATGTCTTTTTCGCGTTCGACAAAGTTTAAATCCGGTGATACTTTTTTGTACATTCTCGTACCTCCAAAAGTATGATGCCTTTCTCTTCAACACCATACATATAATAAAACGCAAGGTAAAGTTTAGCACAATGGGTGGCTTCGGTCAATTATTAATTATAAAAGAATGATATAATGTTATATAACATTATATTGACAAGATGTTACAAATCGTTATAATTTAGCTGTATTCATAAATTGAAAGGAGCCGAAAAATATGGGTAAATATTTCGGTACAGACGGTTTTCGAGGCAAGGCAGGCGTGGACCTGACTTCAGAACATGCCTTCAAAATCGGCCGCTATCTCGGTTACTATTATTCACAGAAACACCCCGGCGCTGCAAAGATTGTTATAGGTAAGGATACAAGACTTTCATCTTATACTTACGAGTCTGCGCTCGCTTCCGGTATTACCTCTTCCGGATGCGACGCATACCTTCTTCATGTTACGACAACACCTTCCGTAAGCTTCATAACAAGAACGGAAAACTTCGACTGCGGTGTCATGATCTCAGCTTCCCACAACCCGTTTTATGACAACGGCATCAAGCTCATGAATGAAAACGGCGAGAAGATGGATGATGACCTTCAGGATGAAATAGAGAGATACATCGACGGTGAAATCCCGGAGATTCCCTTCGCTTCTGAGGATAAAATCGGTAAGACAGTTGACTTCTACAACGGCAGAAACCGTTATATCGGTTATCTTACAAATCTCGCAACAAAGAGCTTTGAGAACTGCAAGGTCGGTCTCGACTGCGCAAACGGCGCTTCCTGGATGGAAGCCCAGTCCGTATTCCAGGCTCTCGGCGCGAAGACCTATGTCATAAACAACGAGCCGAACGGCATAAACATAAACAAGGACGCCGGCTCGACACATATCGAAGGTCTTCGCAAGTTTGTAAAAGAGAACAACCTCGACGTGGGCTTTGCCTTCGACGGCGACGCGGACCGCTGCCTTGCCGTTGACGAGCTCGGCAACGAGGTCAACGGTGACGTCATCATGTACATCGCCGCCAAATACCTCAAAGCCCACGGCCAGCTCCCTTCGAACACCGTAGTTACAACAATCATGAGTAACTTCGGCCTTTACAAGGCACTTGACAAATGCGGTATCGGATATGAGAAGACCGCAGTAGGTGACCGCTATGTTTATGAGAATATGAAGGCATATGACCATATGATCGGCGGCGAGCAGTCCGGACACATCATATTCAGAAAGTATGCTCACACAGGCGACGGTCTCATCACGGCAATCATGATGATGAATATCCTTGTTGATACCCAGCTTCCGCTCAGCGTCTTAAGCGCTGATATCCGTATGTACCCTCAGGTACTTAAGAATGTCATCGTTGACGACAAGGACGGCACGATGAATGATTCGGCGGTTATGGAAGCGGTAAACGAGTGCACAAAGAGACTCGGTGACAACGGCCGTGTACTTCTCAGAAAGTCAGGCACAGAGCCGGTTCTCCGCGTTATGGCAGAGGCGGGTTCAGACGCAGAGTGTGAAGAAAACGTGGATTACATCATTGACGCGATGAAGAAATCCGGTCATCTTATCGAGGTGAAGAAATAATGGCAGATATTAGAATTACAAGTCTTTTTGACCTTGACCATACTATTGCCGCAGACTATCTTCGCGGTTTCACATATCCCTGGGAAGCGCTTGCAGGTATAAGCGATCTGATTCTCGAAATAGGTAAGACGCTTGACCTTTCGGAGTATGACCATCCTGAAGAGGATGTCTGGATTCACAAGTCATGCACAGTTTTCAAGACAGCTTACATCCACGGCCCCTGCATCATAGGCGAGGGTACGGAAGTCCGCCAGTGCGCCTTCATCAGAGGCAGCGCGCTTGTCGGAAAAAACTGTGTAGTCGGCAACTCGACGGAACTTAAAAACGTAATCATTTTTGATAACGTTCAGGTTCCTCATTATAACTATGTAGGAGACTCAATCCTCGGCTACAAGAGCCATATGGGCGCGGGCTCCATTACCAGCAATGTAAAGAGTGACAAGCTTCTTGTTGTGATAAACAACGAAGGTGAGCATGTCGAGACCGGCAGAAAGAAGGTCGGCGCAATGCTCGGCGACTATGTTGAAGTCGGTTGTAACAGTGTTCTGAACCCCGGTACGATCCTCTGCCGCGAAGTCAGCGTATACCCCACAAGCTGTGTTCGCGGAGTTATCCCCGAGGCTCATATATACAAAGATAAAGGCAATATTGTCCTGAGAAAAAAGTAAGGAGTAAAAGTCATGAAAGTAATTGTTTGTAAGGATTATGAGGAGCTTTGCAAGAAGGCAGCCGATTTGATTGACGCTGAAGTACGCGCAAATCCTGAAACAACTCTCGGTCTCGCGACAGGTTCATCACCCGTAGGCATGTACAAGGAACTTGCCCGCCGCTGCGCTGAAGAGGGACTCGATTTCTCAAAGGTTCATTCAGTAAACCTTGATGAGTATGTCGGACTTCCCGGCACACACGACCAGAGCTACAGATATTTCATGGATGACAACCTTTTCAATCACATCAACATTGACAAGGCCAACACATATGTTGCAAAGGGCATCGGTGATCCCGAAGCAAACCTCAAAGAGTTCAACGATGTAATCGACAACGCTGATGTTTCCATTCAGGTACTCGGTGTAGGTCCTGACGGCCATCTCGCATTCAACGAGCCCGGTGATGTTCTCTGGGACAAAGCCCATATGGAGACACTTGACCAGTCCACAATCGAAGCCAACGCGCGTTTCTTCGCTTCAATTGACGATGTACCGCGTACCGCTTTCACAATGGGTATGGGTCAGATTATGCGTGCCCGCACACTTCTCATGATAATGAGCAGCAATAAGGAAGAGGCCGCAAAGCAGCTGCTTCTCGGCGACAAGCTCGATCCTCATTGCCCCTGCACATTCATGAAGATGCATCGCGATGCGTATGTATTCCTTGAGAAAGAACTTGCAGATAAGATAGGATATGTCGGCTAAGATAGAAAAGAACAGCGCGAATCCTCTTTACAAACAGCTTGTGAGCAGGATTCGCGCGGACATAGAAAACGGAGTCTACGAGGTAGACTCCAGAATACCTTCAGAGCAGGAGCTTTGCGAAAAGTACGAGGTCTCTCGTATAACCGTGCGCAAAGCTCTTGAAGAGTTGTCTGAGGAGGGGCTTTTAGTCAGAAGACAGGGCAAGGGCACGTTCGTGTCTGTGCCGTCAATGGAGATTGACGTAAAGCCCATAACGAGTTTTCACGATGCCTGCCGCCTTGTCGGCAAAGTGGCGTCGTCCAAAGTGCTCGGCGCACGCTCCGTGAAGGCGACGAAGGAAGATGTCATCGAACTCAAGGTTTCATCCGAGTCCAGAGTTGTAGAGATTGACCGCCTTCGCTACGCTGACGACGAGCCCGTCATTTTGGAGCGTAATCATTTCTCGTTTGTGTATTCCTACCTTCTTGAGAGTGATCTGCGCGGCTCGCTGTACAGCCTTCTTCGTTCGTACGGCATAGAGCCTTCCAAGGCGTCTCACGACGTCTCGCTCATTGCCGCGGACGAGAACAAGGCAGGCCTTCTCGGCATAGAGGTCGGCTCGCCGCTCCTCTTCCTCCACGAGGTAATCTATGATCAAAAAGGTCGCCCCTTACATATCTCACATCAATACATAAGAGGCGACAGATTTACATTGAAATTATAATTCCGAATACTTTTTGCCGATCAGGGATTTTTCCAGGTCGGCAATTTTTTCGGGATAAAGCGAGTCGGACCAGACTTTGCAGTCGGTGATAATGTCCGATTCAACGACGAGGCAGATTTCTGCGTCTCCCCAGTCGTAACTGCGGTTTATCGTCGCGGTGAAATCGGGATTTTTTCCGAATATCCAGTCGTCGGAGGCGAAGAAATCTTTGTTGTCGGCGAGTTCCTGAAGCATGGTGAGCATGGAACCTGAGGCTATCCAGCCCGAACGGCCGGTTGCGGAAATAACATTGTTTGATCCGACAATTATTTCTGAGTCAAAGTTCTCTTCTTCGTATACCTTAAGGCATGCGATGAGGAGGGCTTCTTTTATTTCTTCAATCGTTATCTCCGCGTTTAAGTCGCGAAGGTTCACTATTCTTGAAGTGACGGAGTCTACGCCGTTTGATTTCAGTTTTTTGTCGCTGACTGTGAGTACTTTTTCCAGAAGAGCGCGGTCGACGTCAATCATTATCGTGCCGTGGTGGCAGCTTACTCCGTCCGCTCTGTGAAATGCGTTGCCGGAGAACTTTCTGCCGTTTACGGTGAGGTCGTTGCGGCCTGATTTCTCCGCAATCAGGCCAAAGTGTTCCAGTGCCTTTTGTATTACCTTAAGCTGTTTGTCCACATCGTAGAGGGCGTCGCGGGCAATGAATGAGAAGTTGATATTTCCAAGGTCGTGGAAGACCGCGCCGCCGCCGGATAAACGACGGGCAACCTTACCGCCGACTCTTTCAAGGGCGGTAAGGTTGCATTCTTTATAAATGTTTTGATTTCGTCCGCAGACCGCGGTGCGTTCATTTTGCCAGAGATAAAGAATCAGTTCACCCTCTTTTACATTATCAAAGAGGTATTTTTCAAAACTTAAGTTGAAATAAGGATCATGAGAGTTGCTCTCGGCAAAAATGAGACTCGGCATAGCTTATTCGCAGATCTCGTCGTATGCGTCGGCATCGAGGAGAGCGTCAGCTTCTGAAGGGTCATCGAGTTTAATCTCGATAATCCAGTTCGCGTATGCGTCTTCGTTGATGTTCTCGGGGTCGTCGTCGAGTTCTTCGTTTACTGCGATGATTTCACCTGAAAGGGGAGCGGGTACCTCTGAAGAAGTCTTTGAGGATTCCACCTCGGTGAAAGTGTCACCGGCGGAAACGGTGTCGCCGACTGTCGGAAGGTCAACATATACTATGTCGCCGAGCTGCTCCGCGGCATAAGGTGTGATACCGAACTTGGCTGTGTCGCCTTCTATAAGGGCCCATGCGTGGCCTTCGTTGTATTTATAATCTGCCATACGAATTCTCCTTTATTTTTTCTTCATTGTAGCACAAGGCTTATACTTTGTGAACACTCATTCCGTGGATATCGTGGAGGGCTTCCATGATGCCTTCACACATTGTCGGATGAGGGAATATGGAGTTTCCGACCTGCTCGACAGTCAGTCCGCATTCGACGGCTGTTGTGAGAACCTGGAGCATATCGGATGCTCTGGCACCGACTATTTCCGCGCCGATTATTACATCGTTCATATCGGCAATGACTTTGACAAAGCCGAAGATGTGGCCGGAAGCCTGGGCCTTGCCGAGACCTTTGAAGTCGAAGGTACCGATGCGGTAGTCTTTATCGACCTCTTTGCCTTGGGCGATGAGGTCTTTTTCAAGCGTACCGCAGGAGGCGAGTTCGGGATTAGTGAAAACACATCCCGGAACGGCATGATATGTCATCGCTCTGTCTTCGCCGAAGATGTTGTCGACGGCGACGAGGCCTTCCTTTGAGGCCACATGGGCGAGCTGAGCGCTGGGCACGATGTCGCCGATGGCGTAGATGTTGTCGACATTTGTCTTCATGTGGTCGTCCACGGCGACTCTGCCGCGCTCGGCCATCTCAACACCCGCGTTTTGAAGGCCGAGTCCCTCTGTGTAGGGTGCGCGTCCTATTGCAACGAGAACATATTCCGCCTCAAGTTCCTTGCCTGAAGCCAGTGTAACGGAGACTCTGTCTTCCAGAGGGTTTACTTCGGCTATACCGTCATCGCAGATGACTTTGATTTTTTCTTTTTTGAACTGACGGGCTATCTGCTTGGAAACATCTTCATCCATTGTTGCCATAAGGCGGGGAAGGGCTTCAACAATTGTCATATCGGTGCCCATGGCGTGCAGAAACTGGCCGATTTCACAGCCTATTACACCGCCGCCCACAAGAATCATCGACTGCGGCGCGTGGTCAAAGTCGAGGATTTCATCAGAAGTGATGACGCGCTTGTGGTCAACTCTGAATACGGGAGGTGCTACGGGCACGGAGCCTGTGGCAAGGATGATGTAGTCGGTTTTTATCTCTTCGACAGAGCCGTCCGACTTTTCGACGAGGACGGTGTTTTTGTCTTTCAGGGAACCTTTGCCGCTGATAATGGTTACGCTGGCTTTGTCGCAGAGGAACTGTATGCCTTTGACGAGATTTCCCATTACCTTGTTCTTACGCTCAAGGACTGCGGGGTAGTCAACGGATACATCGCCCTCTGGAATCTTTATACCGAAGTCTTCGGCAGACTCAACCGCCTCAAGAGTATCGTATGATGCGAGGAATGCTTTTGTCGGGATACAGCCGCGGTTTAAGCATGTGCCGCCTACTTTGTCCTTCTCGACAAGAACGACTTCAGCACCGCGCTTTGCGGCGTAGAGAGCGGCTTCGTATCCGCCGGGTCCCGCGCCGATTACGGTAATTTTCATATGCTGACACCGGCTTTCTCAAGGATTGTCGGGACATTCTTCTCCGCTCCGATGGCCATGATGTGGACACCGTCGCAGATGCCTTCCTCTTTGATCTGACGGATCATGTCGGCAGCCATTTCGATGCCGGCTTTGGCGGGAAGACCTTTTATGTCTTTTTCTTTGCCTTCGGCAGCTGCCGCGGCAAGTTTCTCTATCATCCAGTCGGGAACATCGATGCCCGGAACATTGGCGTTCATATACTTTGCCATGCCTGCCGCCTTAAGCGGGATGATGCCGGCCATGATGTGAACTTTGATATTTGCCTTGTCGACTGCGTCCATAAAGCGCTTTAAGGACTCGACATCGAATATGCCCTGTGTCTGGATATATTCGGCGCCTGCGTCGACTTTCTTTTTCAGTTTGGCTATCTGCATAATCTGCGGCTCGTAAACCGGGGTAACGCATGCGCCCTTGTAGAATACAGGCACAGGGCCCTGGATTTCATTGCCGCCGCAGTCGAGACCGGTCTGCTCCATTTTTGTGAGCATATTGAGGATGCCGACCGAGTCGAGATCAAATACGGGTTTTGCGTCCTTGCAGTCTCCGACTGTAGTGTGGTCGCCCGTAAGAGCGAGCATGGTGTCAATACCGAGAGCATAGGCAGAGAAGAAGTCGCCCATTATTGCCATTCTTGAGCGGTCACGACCGGTCATCTGGATGATGGGATTTAAGCCCTCTGCTTTAAGCGCTGCGCAAAGGCCTATTGAGGAGGCCTTGAGGCATGCGCTCTGCATGTCCGTAACATTGATTCCGTGGACCTTGCCCTTTAAGAGCTGTGCCACTTCAATCTGTTCAGAGAAGTCAGCGCCTTTCGGAGGCGCCATCTCTGCAGTGACGGCGAATTTGCCCGCGTCAAAGGCTTCTTTAAGTACGCTCATTCTGCTGCCTCCTCTGTTGCTTTCTTATCTTCCTTGAGGTTCACCGTTCTCGGATAGGCGTGCTCGCCGTGCGGCTTGTCCTCAAGAAGCTGGTCTATGAACTGCTGCTCCTGACCTATGTCCTTCATGCGGTTGTAAATCATAATCCAGGCGCAGTCGTTTTCCGGGTTAACTTCGCACTTGCCGTTCTTCTGTCCGCCGCAGGGGCCGTTGACGAGTGACTTGGCACATTTTGTGATGGGGCAGATGCCTCCTGTGTAACCGATGACACAGTCGCCGCACATACGGCACATCTCGTTGAAGATGCCTATGCGCTCAACCTGGCCCAAAAACATCGTGTTGTTCGCGGGGTATACCGGAGTGTCAACGAGCTGTGCGACTGTCTGTGCGCCGTCGCCGCAGGCGAGTGATACGACAGCGTCGTATCCTGTGTCACGGACTGCCTTGAGTTCCTTTTTTACAAGGAGTTTCTGACAACTCTCATCGGGATATACCGTGCCTACTACTTCTATACCGTCAGCCTTTAAGGCTTCGGTCAAAGCCGCCATCTCCGGCTCGCCGCCTGTCTCACAGGAGGTTGCGCAGCTTTTGCAGCCTACGAGGACAACCTTTTTGGCATCGCCGAGCATGGAGAGGAGCTCTTCATAGGGTTTCTTTCTGGTGATAATCATGAAACTGTCCTCCTACCTGATATTGTTCTGTACCTTGCAGGCCTTGATGAGGTTCTTTGCAAGGAGAGCGGAAGTTATGCCGCCGACACCCGATACGGGAGTCTTCCAAGCGGCTTTTTCCTCGACGTCGGCAGCGCAGCAACCGAATGTGTTGATTTTCTGTCTGCCTGTTTTTTCGTTCATTATCGGTTCGCCGTTTTCGTCGAAAGCCTTTTCACGAACGACTGCGGCATCTATTACTATCTGGTCATCGCCGAGCATATCCGCTGTCATGGAATCCTTAAACGGAGTTGCGCAGACAACTACATCGGCGCGTTTTATGTAATCATTCTTGATTTCCGCATGTGTGA
>JAFYJR010000025.1 GCA_017538005.1 Clostridia bacterium
GGTTCGGCCTTGCGCTCCGGCTTCGCGTGCACAAGCGGCAGGCAGGTGACGACAAGCGCCAGGATCAGAAATGCAATCCTGATGCTCACGGCCCTGCGGCCTCCGAGAAGCACAACAATTCGTTCCAAAGTTTCATCTCCGCTTTCAGATTACAATATAATATATCACAGTACTGATATCGTTGACAATTTATTTAAAAACTTTTAGAATTATCTTATTGCAGTAAAGAGGTTATATATGACTAAAACGCCGAAAAAGATTTATCTCATTTGCTGCCTCGTTTTAATCGCGGCAGCGCTTCTCGCCGTTGTCTTCTTCGGCAACGGATTCAAAAAGAAAACTCCGGCAACAACAACCGAAAAGACCACCGTCACGACGACGGAGGAACTTCCCACGGTGCTTCTCTCATATGTCTATGACAAGAAATACCATGTTGATGAGTTCCGTCCGAAACAGATAATAGGCCGCGTCTCGAGCGAAGACCTGAACATCAACTGCAACCTCGTTTTCGGAACGAGCGACGAGTGTTTAAACTTAGGAGCGGGCATGCACAAGTGCAGTTCCCTGCCCGGCATGAAGACCCCTCTGACCGACAGCGCGACCTGCCCCATCATAGCGGGACACTGCCGAACGGTTTTTGAGGGCATCTAAACATTGACCCGAACAAAGGCGACCTGCCGAAAGGCATCACCGTAACCCTTGAAATGCCGTACGGCGATTATACTTACGAGATAACCAAAGCGGAAATCATCAAGGCGACCGATTTCAAATTTCAGGATCACCGCGCCTCGTACAACAACTTTGAACCTGACACACTGATACTCTACACATGTTACCCGTTCGGTATTACAGGCTATGTAAAAACCGACCGCCTCTTCCTTACGGGAAAACTCATTCAGGGCGATGAACTTGTTGACGACACGATAGATGTTAAAACGAAAGACATACAGGAAGACATTGCAAACGACATAGGTTAAACTTGTTCCTTGGGAGGAATGATAATGAATAAAAAAGCTGAAAACAACTACCCCGTAATACTCGTTCACGGCTTCCTCGGCGTTGGCCCGGACTGCCTGTTTTCCAAAGGCTTCAAATACTTCGGTTCTTTCACAAAGAACCTTGAGAAGCATTGGGAAAGCGAGTACGGCATTGAAGTATACCAGCCGGGCCTCGGCCCCTTCACCGGTATGTGGGAGCGCTCCTGTGAGCTCTACGCCTATATCTACGGCGGCACCGTAGACTACGGCGTATACCACTCAAAGAAGCACGGCATCAACCGTTTCGGCCGCACATACCCCGGCATCCTGAAGGACCTCGGCACACCCGGCCCTCACGCCAAAGTAAACATAATCGGCCACTCCTTCGGCGGTCCCACAGTCACCATGTTCTCATGGATAATGACAGAGGGCTCAAAGGAAGAACTTGAAGCCACACCCGCAAACGAAGTATCCGAATTCTTCAAGGGCGGTCACGGCGATGTTCTTCACAGCGTCAGCACTCTCTCCGCCACAAACCGCGGCACATCAGCCACAGTCATAGCGGGCGAGAGCCTGCTTCAGACGATCTCAAAAGTACTTATGACCGCAGGCACAAAGGCCGGCGATTTAATCCGTCCGATATACGACCTCTACTTCGATCCCTGGAATGCCATGAAGGATCCGACAGTAAAGAGCAAGAAAGCAAGCGCTGAAGATAAGCAAAAAGGAATTGAAGCTTACGCAAACGCAAAAGACGGCGGCAACATCTGGTACGAGATGCTTCCGAAAGTTTCCGATGCCATGCTCAAAGGCTGGAAAGCAAATCCCAACACATACTACATTGCCCATCCCGCCTGCGGAACTCACAGAGCTTTTATGAATTTCCAGGTGCCCGACAAGCACATCTTCCTGATGTTCAAGGTTACGGGTCTCATCATGGGCTTCTACACCAACAGACCCGAGCTTGTAACGGTTGACTGGCGTCCGAACGACGGTATCGTAAATGTACCTTCAATGGGCGCTCCGGCAGGTGTCGAAGAGATTAAGTGGCAACCGGGCGATGCCTACAAGACCGGTATCTGGCAGGTCTGCCCTTCAAAGAACTGGGATCACCAGGGCTGGGCCGGCATGTTCATAAACAGAGATCACTACTACGGCACAATGGATGCCATCCTCGAAGACATCCTCGCGTTACCCGACGTAAAATAAACGAAAAGGTGCAGTGAAATGTACGAAAGAAAACGAATGACACCGGCAAAAGCGGCAAAGAGTCCGAAGTTTATTCTAACGGCAGTTGCCTGCCTTATTGTTGTAATCGTCGCTATAGTCGTGGCGGTAAACCTTCCGAAGAAGGAAAAGGCACCCGACAACAAGGCAACGGTAAAACCCACAAAGGAAACAACGAGCGAGACCACGACCGAGGCTCCGAAACCGGTAGGCGGTGAAGTCCCCTACCTCGCCTGGGAAGAGGCGCAGAAGAAGAACCCGGAATATTTCAACGAAGCGGTATTCATCGGTGACTCAACCGGTCTCAAAATAATGCAATACGACGGCATACCCGGTATGAAGTACCTCTGCTACGGTAACTACGGCACAACAAACGCTCTCGACCAGAGCACGGCAACTGCCGAAAACGGCTGGCCCGCGGAAATCTGGAACCAGCTCGGCGGCAGAACACGCGTATACATCATGCTCGGCATGAACGACTTAAACCGCGTGGGTGTTGACGGAGCCGTTGAAAACATGAGACAGCTCTGCCAGCTCATTGTTGACAACAACAAAGACGCGCTTGTCTACATAGAATCAATGACACCGATAATCGCCTCCCAGGACGGCAAGCGCGGCAAGATATTAAACAACGCAGGTATCAAAGCATACAACGAAGGCCTGAAGAAAATGGCCGAAGAAAATAACTGGTACTTTATCGATGTGGCATCCGTCATGTTCAATGATGAAGGCTACTTAAAAGATGAATACTGCAGCGATCCGGGCGCAATGGGCATCCACCTCTCGAATGCCGGCAGCGCCGCATGGTGTGACTATATCATGAATCACTGCGCAGATCCGAAATGGTAATCAAGGAGGATATACTCATGAAAAAGTTATTTGCGATACTTCTCGTACTTTCAATGGCTCTCACATTTGCAGCCTGCTCAGGCGGCTCTGCTCCGGTCGCTCCCACGACTGCTCAGACAGGCAGTGACGGTGATGTGGATATCGGCGCCGTTTACATGGCAATCGCCCCGCTTTTTAAGGACAACGAGCCCAGAGAGCACGACGCAGACTTTATAGAAAACATCTATGGCATCAGCAAGGACCTCATCAAGGACTCCGCATGCGTAACATATGATATGGGTGACTATGCGTTCTCCGGTGAGATTGTTATGATTGAAGCCACAGATAAGGACGCTGCAGCAACAGTCAAAGAAGCTCTCGAAAAAAGACTTGACGATATGAAAAAACAATTATCGGAGTATGAAGGAGCCAGTATAGACAACGAGCTTGCAAATAGGATTGAAGTCATCCAAAGAGGTAACTGTGTAGCTTTCTTCTATTCAGATCAGTATGATGCAATGGCTGAAGCATTCAACAAATAAGCAAACCCTGAAAATCTTATAAAGGTGGTGACAAGGTGATATTCTCGAGCATTACGTTCCTGTTCTTCTTTCTGGTCGTAACCCTTGCCGTATATTACCTCTTGCCACGCTCGCTTAAAAACGGCTGGTTACTTCTGACCAGCCTGTTTTTTTACGGCTACGGTGAGCCGGTATACATACTTCTCATGGTGTTCTCAATCACGGTCAACTACATTGTCGGCCTGCTCATGGGCAAGTATGAGAACAAGAAGAAACTGTTCCTGATAATCGGCATAATCATTAATTTGCTCCTGCTCGGTTATTTCAAATACATCGGTTTCTTCACCGGTATTATCAACACATTCTTCTCAAATGTCGCGGTAAAGACCGTGGCCCTGCCGATAGGCATCTCCTTCTACACTTTCCAGATAATGTCGTACCTTATAGACCTCTACCGCGGAAAGTGCACGGTGCAGAAGAACATAATAATGTTCGGCACATATGTCACCATGTTCCCGCAGCTTATCGCGGGTCCCATAGTCAGATACAGAGACATAGAGCTCCAGCTTGAGAACAGGAAAGAAACTTTCGAACTATTCTCAAATGGTGTCCGTCTCTTCACGGTAGGTCTCTGCAAGAAGGTACTGATAGCGAACAATATGGGCGCGCTCTTTGACGCGCTTGTCGCCGAGGGCGATGCCTCGGGCCTCCTCGGCCATATCGTTGCCATGCTCGCCTTCTCGTTCCAGATCTACTTCGACTTCTCAGGATACTCTGATATGGCGAGAGGCCTCGGCAACATGTTCGGATTTGAATTCCTTGAAAACTTTAACTATCCGTATATCTCACAGAGCATAACCGAATTCTGGAGACGCTGGCATATGTCCCTCTCCACCTGGTTTAAAGAGTATGTTTACATACCTCTCGGAGGTAACCGAAAAGGCGCGAAGAGACAGATACTCAACATCATGATTGTCTGGGCGCTCACAGGTCTCTGGCACGGAGCATCCTGGAATTTTGTCCTCTGGGGCCTCTATTACGGCGTTTTGCTCATCATAGAAAAACTGTTTTTAAAGAAGGCATTGGACAAATCCCCGCGCTTCCTGCGCCACATCTACGCCATGGTAATAGTAATGCTCGGCTGGATGCTCTTCCAGTTTACGGACATGCATGAGCTCGGCTCATTCTTCCACGGTCTCTTCACAAGCGGATTCGCTGTCTCGAACAACGCAATGTATGAGATTGTGACCTACAGCCCGCTCCTTGTCATTTCAGTCTTCGCAAGCCTGCCCGTCGCAAAGGATCTCTGGACAAAGCACAAAGACGACAAGGCTATGCCCGTCATCGAAACCGTTCTGGTTCTTGCGGCTCTGGTACTCTGTACCTCAGCCCTCGTAACCTCAACATACAACCCGTTCCTGTATTTCAGATTCTAAAGGAGAGAATATGAGAAAGCGCATACTGACAATTGTCTTTTGCTCCTTCATCTTAATATTCTCGGTACTGACCGTACTGCTGCCGAAAAAGGCCTCTTCCGAAAACGAAAAGCGTATCCTCGCGACTTTCCCGGAAGTGACCGTAAAAAGCATTACCGACGGCAGCTTTATGACCAAGTTCGACACCTATGTCGCTGACCACTTTGCCTTCCGAGACAAGTGGGTCGGCGCGTACTCGTACGCCCGCCTTGCAATCGGCCTAAACGGCGCAGGCGGCGTTTACGCGGGCAAGGACGGCTATCTCATCGCCGCGCCGGCCGACATAAACGAAACAAGTGCTCTCGCAAACGTAAACAAAATCCTGCAGTTTGCAAATGACACAAAAGCAAACTGCACTCTGATGGTAGTCCCGTCAACCGGTTACATAATGAACGACAAACTTCCGAAACAGCACAGGGACTACTATGACGACTGGTTCCTTGATACGATAAAAAGCAGTGACAACTTCACATACATAGACCTCAGAGACACATTCAAGGCAAACAAAGATAAAGAGCAGCTCTACTACAAAACCGACCATCACATTACCTCAGAGGGCGCTCTTCTCCTCTACCAGGCCTTCTGTGACTCACAGGGGCTGACACCCGAGACGTTTACATTGTCCCGCACAATTGACGGCTTCTACGGCACCTCCTACTCAAAGAGCGGCCTCTGGCTTAAGAAGCCCGACAC
>JAFYJR010000154.1 GCA_017538005.1 Clostridia bacterium
AATGCTTTGAAAAAGGAGCGGACGACTTCATCGTCAAACCGTTCAAACCGGAGCGAATCATTGAATCCGTCTCACAGTTCGTCGAGCCCGACGAGCAGGCATAAAAAAGGCACCCTCCCGGGTGCCTTTTTTATTTTGCAGACTTTATATTTTATCTGTCTTCCCTGAAGTATGATAGTCCGAGCGATTGCGGAGGCTGGGATTCTCTCTTCTCACGCATGCTGGTGATGATGAGAACTATAAGTGTTACGAGGTACGGGAGCATCTTGAAGAGTTCCTGCGCCTCGATACCCATGCCGGGTATTGATACATAGTTGTAGATGATGAACAGGCCGCCGAACAGGATGGACGCCAGTATGGCTATATTCGGGCGCCAGATGGCGAAGATTACGATGGCAACGGCAAGCCAGCCGCGGTCGCCGAAACCGCCGTTTGACCAGATACCCGAGGCGTAATCCATAACATAGTAGAGACCGCCGAGACCGGCTATAACCGAACCTATGCAGGTGGTCACATACTTATAGCGGTTAACGTTTATGCCCGCGGCATCCGCCGTTGCCGGGTTTTCGCCCACGGCACGCAGATGAAGGCCTGTACGGGTGTGGTTTAAGATATAACCCGCTATAAGCGCTACCACTATGGCGACATAGGCCAGGAAGCTGTATGAGAACAGAAGCTTTCCTATGACACCGAGTGAATTCGCAAAAGGAAGCGTGGTTTTAAAGCACTTTGAGGTAGCGGAGAGTGTGATAGCCGGCATACTTGAGCCGGAGATCTTGATGAGCGATCCGCCGAAGAAATTGCCGAAGCCGACACCGAAGGTGGTGAGGGCAAGACCCGTTACGTTCTGGTTTGCGCGAAGGGATACCGTGAGGAAACAGTAGATAAGTCCCATTATCAGTGATCCCAGCATAGAGGTCAGAAGCGGTATGATGACCGCAAGAAACGGGTTTATGTTCGCGGCGCCGACCTTCTCCTCATAGAAGAAGGAACCTATGACACCGCTTATGGCGCCCACATACATGATACCCGGAATACCGAGGTTCAGGTGGCCGCTCTTTTCGGTCAGAATCTCACCGGTTGATCCGAAGAGGAGGGGTACGCCCTGCATAACCGCACGCTGGATAAACTGTACAAGCATTGTCATGACGCCTTTACCTCCTTTTCATTCTTCTTAATCTGATAGTTGATGAAGAACTCGGAACCGATGATGAAGAAGATTATGATACCCGTAATGATGTCTGAGAACGAGGCGTTGAGTCCGCAGAGCTGCGAAACTTCTATGGAGCCCTTCTCAAAGAATACGAGCAGGAATGATGTGAGAATCATCACCACCGGATTGAACTTCGCGAGCCAGGAGACCATGATGGCCGTAAAGCCTCTGCCCGCTATCGTGTCTCTCGAAATCGTATGATCCGCGCCGGATACAAGGAGGAAACCGGCAATACCGCAGAGGAGACCCGAGATTATCATCGTACGGATAATTACCTTCGGTACGTTGATACCGATGTACTTCGCTGTGTTCTCGGACTCGCCGACAACCGCTATCTCATAGCCCTGCTTTGAGTACTTGAGGTAGATGTACATTATAACGGTAAGTATGAGCACAATGATGATATTTAAAAGGTACGACTTTCCGCCTATGGCCGGAAGCCAGCCCGTGTGCGTCACCGGGTTGATTACATCTATCTTACCCGAGCCGCCCGTAGCATATACGCAGATGAAATACGAGACAAACTGAATGGCAATGTAGTTCATCATAAGCGTAAACAGCGTCTCGTTCGTGTTCCAGCGGGCTTTGAAAATCGCGGGGATTACCGCCCAGATTGCGCCTGCGAGCATGGATGTTACCGCCATGACTATGAGCATGAGCCAGTTCGGGAAACGGTCGCCTATAAACATCATACAGGCAGCGGAAGCCAGACCGCCCATAAGGGCCTGTCCCTCGGCGCCGATGTTCCAGAATCGCATCTTGAAAGCCGGGGTTACGGCAAGTGATACGCAGAGGAGCATCGCGATACCCTGAAGGAGGGACCAGATACGGCGCTCTGTGCCGAAGGCGCCGTCAACCATCGTCGTAAAGACGTTGACGGGGTCCTTGCCCGTCAGAAATACGGTGACGGCGGCGCAGACCAGCGCGCCCAGAAGGATGGAACCTATGCGTACAAGCCAGGCTTTCCACCACTCCATGTTTTTGCGTTTGACAATATGGAAACCGAGCATCAGTCCTTACCCCCTTCCTCAAAGGTCTTGGTCATAAGGAGTCCGACCTCTTCCTTTGTAGTCTTTCTGGCATCCACGATGCCGGTGACCTTACCGGAGCTTAAGACCACGATACGGTCACAGAGAGCAATAAGAACATCCAGGTCCTCGCCGACGAAGATTACGGCGACGCCCTTCTCTTTTTGCTGATTCAGGAGATTATAGATAAGGTACGAGGAGTTGATGTCAAGACCGCGCACCGGGTAAGCCGCCATAAGTACCGTGGGACTTGAAGCTATCTCACGACCGACGAGCACCTTCTGGACATTACCGCCGGAGAGTTTTCTTACCGGCGTGGATACGCTCGGCGTAACCACCTCAAGCTCCTCAACTATCTGCTCCGCGAGTGCTTTCGGCTTGCCTCTCTCGACAAACGCCGACTTGCCCTTCCTGTATGAGCGAAGCATCATATTGTCCGTCAGGTCCATATTTCCGACAAGACCCATGCCGAGTCTGTCCTCGGGTACGAATGAAAGACGTACACCGAGTTCCCTGATCTGGATGGGAGTCTTGTTTCGAAGGTCCTCCTGCATTTCAGTCTTGGGGTTGTTGTAGATAATCGAACCGCCGTCAAGACGCTGAAGGCCCGCTATGGCCTCAAGCAGCTCACGCTGGCCCGAACCGGCAATACCGGCGATACCTAAAATCTCGCCCGATTTCGCAGTAAACGAGACATTATCAAGCACCTTGACATTTTCGCGGTTCGTGCAGTTGAGACCCGCCACAATAAGCCTGTCGGCGGTGTCGTGCGGCTCGCTGCGGTCGATGTTGAGTTCTATTTTCTTGCCCACCATCATCTCCGTCAGGGCGCTCTCATCCGTCTCGCTTGTGGAAACGGTGCCGATATACTCGCCCTTTCTGAGAACCGACACGCGGTCGGATATCTCCATAACCTCGTTGAGCTTATGGGTGATGATAATGATGGACTTGCCGTCCTCCTTCATACGGCGCAGGACAGCAAAGAGCCGCTGTGTCTCCTGCGGCGTGAGCACCGCGGTCGGTTCGTCAAGAATGAGTATATCGGCGCCGCGGTAGAGAACTTTTATAATCTCGACTGTCTGTTTCTCTGAAACGGACATGTCGTATATTTTCTTGTTCGGATCAAGCACAAAGCCGTAAAGGTCGGCAATCTCCTTGACCTTTGCAGCTGACTTTTTAAGGTTATAGCGGCCTTCGTCTTCAAGGCCTAAAACTATGTTTTCGGTAGCAGTAAAGATATCCACCAACTTAAAATGCTGGTGAATCATACCTATTTTGTAATCATAGGCGTCCTTGGGGGACTTAATTTCAACTTCCTTGCCGTCAATGAATATCTGTCCGTGATCCGGGTAGTAGATACCCGAAATCATGTTCATAAGTGTTGTTTTTCCGGAACCGTTTTCACCGAGGATTGAAAGGATTTCACCACGGCGGACCTCAAGGCAGATATCCTTGTTGGCAATGGTCTCGCCGAATGTTTTCGTTATGTTTTTAAGTTCGATAGCGGGAACTTCAGCCACGGTTATCCCTCCGTAAAAAAAGAACTGTAGGCGGAGCACACGAGGTGTGCCCCGCCCGTTTCAACTGGTCAGGAAATTACTCCTTGATTGTGATGCCGTCGATGTCAAGATCGAAGTAAGGAGCTGAACGGAATTCAGACTCAAGGAACGCACCGTCCTTGATTACTTCTGTCTCGCCGACATAGTCGCCCATGTCGTCAACATCAGCAAGGTAAGAATCAACGGTCTTGCCGTCAACTGTGAATGTAGCTGTGTCAAATACCTTGATGGAACCGTCCTGGAGACCGGCCTTGACTTCAGCAAGTTTTTCAGCGGTGCCTGCAGCCGGAGCTTTCGCACCGAGGTCTGTAAGAACTACGGAACCTGTCTCGATTGTGCCTACATAGTCTGTAGGGATTGCATCGCCGGACTTAACAGCGTTGATGCAAAGGGTGTAATAAGGCTCCCAATCGATTCTTGAAGAAACGATGAAGGTGTTCGGGCACTGAGCCTCTGTTGAGCCGTTGTAGGAAACGTCAGGAACGTTTGCGTCCTCGCAGGCTGTAGGAGCACCGTAGGAGTCAGCGTGCTGGGAGATAAGAATGCACTTGTCGCCGATAAGCTTCTGAGCAGCTTCCTTCTCAAGTGTCTCATCATACCAGGAGTTTGTGAAGATAACTTCCATTGTGGCTGTCTCGCAAACTGAGCGTGCGCCAAGGAAGAAAGATGTGTAACCTGATTTAACTTCAGCGTAAGGGAAAGCGCCAACGTAGCCGATCTTGGCCTCTTCAGCCTTGATTGTGCCGGCCTCGATCATCTCGTTGATCTTGAGACCTGCAGCTACGCCTGCAAGATAACGGCCCTCGTAAATGCTTGCGAAAGCATTGTGGAAGTTAGCGAGCTTCTCTGTGTGAGCCTTTGTACCTGTTGCATGGCAGAACTGAACATCAGGGCACTCTTTTGCAGCTTCGATCATATACGGCTCATGACCGAAAGAGTCAGCAAAGATGAGTGTGCATCCCTTGTCGGCGAGGTCAAGAGCAGCCTCTTTGCACTCTGCGCCTTCAGGAATGTTTGTCATGATGAAGAAAGACTCGCCCTCTTTGAGACCTGCTTTTTCACAGGCAGCCTTGAAGCCGTCTATGAAGTTCTTGTCATAGGTTGAGTTTTCATCGTGAAGGCAGATAAGACCAACCTTCAGTGCAGCCTTGTCTTCACCGCCGTTGTTGTTTGCAGGAACCTTCGTGCAAGCAGCAAGGGTGAGAATCATAACGACTGCGAGTACTACAGCAAATAATCTTCTCATAGTACAATTTCCTCCCGTTTTGTGTTTTTGGACTTAATTTATATTAAAGCATTGTGCCTTTAATATACTCAGTTGATAAACGAAATGGAGCCGGTTTCGGCGTCCATGCCTGAAATCCTTGCGAGGGATTCAATCCTGAAACCTCTCTTACGGAGGTCCTTACCTCCGTCCTGGAAGGCCTTTTCAATGACTATGCCCGCGCCGACAACCTCGGCTCCGGCGTCTTCGATGAGTTTGAAAAGGCCCGTAAGGGCTTCGCCGTGGGCTAAAAAGTCGTCTATGACGAGCACTTTGTCGCCCGGGTTCAGGTATTTCTTTTCAATCATTACCTGGTTTATGCAGTTATGAGTGTAGGACTTTACGGGCGCCGAATATACATCGTCGGCTATATTGCTCGTCTTTGCCTTCTTTGCAAATACCGCGGGGCAGCCGAAGTACTGCGCCGTCAGAACCGCTACGGCGATGCCGGAGGCCTCGACCGTGAGTATTTTGTTGACGCCGCAGCCGTCAAAGAGCCTGAAAAACTCCTTGCCGCACTCGCACATAAAGGGGACATCTATACAATGGTTTAAGAAGGAACCGACCTTTAAAACATTGCCGGGGTAAACTTCGCCTTCCTTCAGAATTTTGTCTTCCAAAGCCTTCATTTACCCACCCCCTAAAAGATAATTAAATTATAGCATTATAAAAGACACATTTCTATTGTGGTATCTCACAAAACGAGCCACAATATAATGTGCCTTTTAGTCAGTTTTTTTGATTGTTTGTAAATGATTTTTCTTTACACTTCGGGCTTTTTGCGGTTTGGAATTTCAAGCCGTCTTTTCTTCTTTTCGCGTTTCGGCATCGGGACATCCTCATTCGGTATGGAAATCATGACCGTTGTGCCCGAATCCTGCCTCGAAACGATATTCAGATCACCGTTGCACATACGCTGCAGACGGTCGGTGACATTCGCTATGCCGAAACGCGAGCCCTGGTTCTCGGAATCGAGCTGCTCGCGGCTTGAAAAGCCCCTGCCGTTATCCTGAATGATGACGGTATGGCCGGACTCAGAACCGAATGCCTTTATTACAATCGTACCCTCGTCCCTGCCTTCAAACGCGTGGTTGACACAGTTTTCCACCATATGCTGAAGTGTGAGCGCCGGGATAAGGAAATCCATATCTTCGAGCTGATAATCTACAGTCAGTCCCGGGAAGCTCGCCCTGATTATTTTTATGTATGTCTGCGTACGCTCAAGTTCCTCAATAAACGGTATCGGATGGACGAAGTCTATAGAGTTCATGTTGTTTTCAAGATAGTGAATCAGATTGTCCAGGGTGCCCTTCGCAACCTCTCCGTTCTCATCGGCCTGTCCGCGAATACGTGACAATACATCGTAAATAAAGCGCGGCTGAATCTCCTGTACAACCATGGCCGCCCGCTGGTCCGAGAGCAATGTATCCTTCTCCGCCGTCTTCTCATAGGATGACTGTGAGAAGAACATGAAATAGTAAAACAGTGTGGATATGAGAATTGCAGAGGTAAGGACATTTGTACCTCCGAAGAACATCTCATAAAGCGCAGCCATGGTGGTCGCGAATGCGCACCACAGTACTCCGCGAAGTTCTTTTGACTCAC
>JAFYJR010000155.1 GCA_017538005.1 Clostridia bacterium
CTGCTCAAAAGTGAAATTTAAGGAGAATATATGGACAGCAAGGAAAGAGCAAAATTCAGAGCTCAGGCGCACAGTCTCACACCCGCTTTCCAGGTGGGAAAGTACGGGGTTACCGAGGCGGTCGTAAAGCAGACTGAAGAGGTACTTGACGCCAAAGAACTCATAAAAATAAAAGTTCTTCTGGACACCTGCCCCGAGACTCCGCGTGAGGTCGCGGACAGGCTGGCACAGAAGACCGGCGCCGACGTCATCAGTGTTATCGGCGGCGTTGTAACCCTTTACAGATACAGTTACCCGCTCCATGAGAAGGCCATGAAGAAGGCCGCCAATATCAAGCGGGCCAAACAGGCCGCCGCCGGCAACAATTACGGAGGCCGCCTCGACAAGGAGAAGAAATGGAAAAAATAGGCATCTTCGGCGGCACGTACAACCCACCGCATGTCGGACATCTTAATATTGTAAATAAGTTCGTCGCGGAGTACGGCCTTGACCGGATGCTTATCATCCCGACTTATGTTCCGCCGCACAAGGCGGCTCCCGACCTCGCCTCCACGGAGGCGCGTCTGGAGATGTGTCGTCTGACCTTCTCTGACCCCGTGTTCGAGATCTCGACCGTAGAGGTGGACAGGAAGGGAAAGAGCTATACCTACGATACTTTGAGGCAACTTAAAGGACTCTATAAAAACGCGAAGTTTTATTTTCTCTGCGGAGACGATATGCTTATGACGCTTCATGAGTGGTACAGGCCGAAAGGTATATTGAACTACTGTACCATAGTCACTTCCGTCCGTTCGGACAAAGTTACTGTCGAAGACCTTGAAGCATACGCAAAGAAGTATTTCCCGAAAGAGTATTCGGGCGGCAGATTTGAGTTCATGCCCATAGAACCGCTTGAACTTTCATCAACCGAAATCAGGAACAGGCGCAAAAACGGCGAGTCAATAGAAGGACTTGTCACAAAAGATACACTCGATTTTATCAATTCGGAGGGTCTCTATTTATGATTGAGCGCAAAGAGGAATTCATTGCGACCATGAAGGAAAAGCTGCAGGAGAGAAGGTTTTTGCATTCGCTCAATGTAGCCGACGCCGCCGTAAAGCTGGCGGAAAAGTACGGAGAGGATACGGAGCGGGCCTATGTCTGCGGACTTCTCCATGATATTGAGAAAAACTCTCCGGATGAGGAGCAGAAAGAGTATATGCTTCGCTTTCCGGATGTTCCCGAGGTCGTCATAAAGACGCCGAAACTCTGGCACGCGCCTGCGGGCGCCGCCTTTGTCCGTGACGAACTCGGTATAGACGACGAAGAAATGGTGTCGGCCATAAGATACCACACCACCGCGAAGGCAAATATGACGATGCTTGAAAAGATCATCTACATTGCCGATTTTATCTCGGACGAGAGGGATTATCCGGGTGTTGACGAGGTAAGGGAAGCGGCCTTTCGCGATATTGATGAGGCAGTGCTCATAGGAACAAGATTTACCCTGGAAGACCTGCTTCGACAGAACAGAGTGATAAATCAGGACACCATTGACGCTTACAATGAAGTCTGTAAAAAAAGAGAGGAAAAGAAATGACAGCACAGGAAAAAGTAAAGATCATAACCGAGGCGCTTGACAGCAAAAAGGCTGTTGACATAAAAGTTTTAAAGATAGAGGATCTCACGGTCCTGACCGAGTACTTCGTAATAGCCAACGGTACATCAACCACGCAGGTACGCGCTTTAGCGGATGAGGTTGACTTCAAGACCGAGGAGGCCGGTGAGAAAGGACGACTCGAAGGCAAGGCGTCAGACTGGCAGCTTCTTGACTTCGGCGATGTAATCGTTCATATATTCACAGAGGAGGCCCGCGAGCACTACAACATAGAAAAACTCTGGGCCGACGCAGAGGAAATTACCTTTTGAGGGGATTAAGATAAATGAGAAACTATGATTTTAAAGCCACCGAGGCGAAGTGGCAGAAGAAATGGGAAGATGAGGGTGTCTTTCACGCGGAAGACGGCTCGTCAAAGCCTAAATTTTACGGACTTGTAGAGTTCCCGTATCCGTCCGGCGCGGGCATGCATGTAGGCCATATCAAGGCCTACTCAGGCCTTGAGGTCATCTCGAGGAAGCGCCGTATGCAGGGCTACAATGTCCTCTTCCCGATAGGCTTTGACGCCTTCGGTCTTCCGACTGAAAACTACGCCGTAAAAACAAATACACATCCGAGGATAGTTACTGATACAAACATCAAGCACTTCTCGGAGCAGCTTAAGTCCGTAGGTTTTTCCTTTGACTGGACCCGTGTCATAGACACGACAGACGAGGATTACTATAAGTGGACGCAGTGGATATTCTTAAAGATGTTTGAAAACGGACTTGTCTTCCGCGACAAGGCCCTTGTAAACTATTGCCCGCACTGCAAGGTCGTACTCTCAAACGAGGACTCACAGGGCGGTCACTGCGACATCTGCCATTCTGAAGTTGTCCAGAAGGCGAAGGATGTATGGTATCTCCGCATAACGGAGTACGCCGACAAACTGCTTGAGGGCCTGGAGACGGTTGATTATCTCCCCAATATTAAACTTCAGCAGGTCAACTGGATCGGCAAATCCACCGGCGCGTTCGTAAACTTTAAAGTAAAGGGTTCCGACGATGAGGAACTCCGTATATACACAACCCGCCCGGATACACTCTACGGTGTAACATTCATGGTTATGGCTCCCGAGCATCCGATGATAGACAAGTATGCCGACAGAATAGCCAATATGGATGCCATCTCAGCATACAGACAGGAGTGCGCGAAGAAGACAGAATTTGAGCGCACACAGCTCGTAAAAGAAAAGACCGGCGTAAAGATAGACGGACTTTCGGCAATCAACCCTGTTGACGGCAGAGAGATTCCTATCTATGTCGCTGACTATGTAATGATGGGTTATGGCACCGGCGCCATCATGGCGGTTCCGGCTCACGATCAGCGTGACTACGACTTTGCCAAGGAATTCGGCATAGACATAATCGAAGTAATCAAAGGCGGAGACATCTCAAAAGAGGCCTATACGGGCGACGGCGAGATGGTAAACTCCGGTGTATTGAATGGTATAGACAACAAGAAGGACTCCATTGCAAAGATGATTGAGTACCTCGTCGAGCAGGGCTGCGGCGAAGCGGGTGTCCAGTACAAGATGAAGGACTGGGCCTTCAACCGTCAGCGTTACTGGGGCGAGCCTATCCCGATAGTTCACTGTCCGACTTGCGGCATGGTAGCAGTTCCTTATGAGGAACTGCCGCTCAAACTGCCCGTAGTCGAGCAGTTTGAGCCGGGCTCCGAC
>JAFYJR010000156.1 GCA_017538005.1 Clostridia bacterium
AGTCATAAAATCGCACTTACTTTATTGATTTTCAAACAAAAGTTTGGTATAATAATAACGACAAATAAATATCTGCCAAGTAAGATGATACCGTAAGATTATGACGTGATACTTTAAAGTTAGATGATACTAAAACGGCAGGAGACGTGCTCCGAAAACCACAAGTAATCTTCCTTGCTTGTGGATATTATTTGCATTTGACTTTATGCGCATAATGCGTATAATAGGAGGTGTAAAGAGTGCGTTACAGGGAAGTTGTTAAGATTCTGAAAAAGAATGGCTGGCATGTCAAGGAGATAAAAGGCTCCCATGTCCAGTTCACACACCCACTACATAAAGGGAAAATAACTGTCCCTTATCATAGTGGAGATGTCAAAGAATCGATTGTTCGTTCAATCGAGAAACAATCCGGTATTAAACTGACAAACAATAAGAATGGAGTGAAATAATATGAAACTGATTTATCCCGCTTGTTTTTATCCGGACGAAGAACTTGGCGGCTATGGTGTAGTTGTGCCGGACCTTCCCGGTTGTGTCACGCAAGGCGATGACCTGGCAGAAGCAATCTATATGGCAGTTGATGCGGCATCCGGTTGGGTGTTAACAGATCTTGAGGATGGAATTAAACCGCCTAAAGCTTCTCAAATTGATGAGGTTGAACTTGAATATGAAAACGGATTTGTAAGTTTAATCGTTCTCGATATGGATTCCTATGCGGAGAAGTATTGTAAAAAGTCAGTCAGAAAGAACCTCACTATACCTGCCTGGCTTAATACTTTTGCAGAAGAAAACCATATCAATTTTTCTGAAGTGCTGCAAAATGCGCTTACCGAAATCTATCAGGCAAGTTGAGAAAAGGCTCCGCGAAAAGCGGAGCCTTTTAAGTTTTGTTTAGCCGTCGGGGAGGGAGCGGTAGAGGTCAATCATGCGGTCGTAGAGGGCGTTGAACTTCTCTTTGGGTACGAACCAGCCGACCCAGAGGGAGTGGTCACCGCGTTCGGGCGGCATATTGTACCAGATACCCGGTTTAAAGTCGGTGTTGTAGTCTGCCTCCTCATATTTCGTGTTAAGCGGAGCGGACTGGCCGACGAGGTTTACGAGTCCGTCGTTTCTGCGCCAGTCCGGATCAGAGCGAAGACCGTATTTTGCAAGGCGTTTCAGCATTGCGTTGCCGGTGAGTTGTCCGACAAGCCAGCAGGGCGGAATCATTTCATGGATATTCGGTACCGGTTTGCCGTTTTTATTGAGTTTTGTTCCGTCAGCGCGTTGAGCGAAATAGTAGGTGTTCTTCGGATACTGAAGTGAAGGGTTTATGTATTCCTGTACAACCTCAATTTGCATCTCATGGAAAATGGAGTCAAAGGTTTTGTTTCTGTCAAATGCTCGTGCGGCAGCGGGATATTTGAGAAGATTCTGTAAATGGATGCCGCGAACATCTTCACGCAGAGGCATATTGTCCCACTGTGCGGTGGAGTAGTCAAGGAACTTGGTGAAGGGTGTATTGCCGACAATTGTTATAAATCCCATAAGAGCATAGGTAGCTATGCTCATACCTGCGTTGCCGAAGAATGAAGCGAGAGTTGTGCCGTTGTTAACGCCGGAGAGCGTGGTGACCGTGTGTAACAGGTCACCGTGGCCGCCGGCGAAAAGAGGCGACAGTTCTTCCGGCGGCGTGCCGTTGCGCTCTTCTTCTGAGCCGAAGGCAAAGAGCGCCGCAACGGTCTTGACCGTAGGGCCGCCGAAGGAATGGCCGATGATATTAATTTTCTTATGAGCTTCAGTCTGTCCGAGGTCCTTTAAAACACCCGGAAACTCTCTGCCGTAGCGGGCGTGTCCGTATTTTTCAGTGTGGACTTTTCCGTAGTCTACGCGACCTCCGAAGAGGTATGCCCATATGATACACGCGCGGTCCCAGGCGCTGTTAATCGGACCGACGGACGGGTTGTATGCTTCGATACCGCGTTCTTTCAGATGTTTGAAAAAAGTTCTGTTAAGCAGTCCGAAGTTGGGAAAGACCTTGTCCATTATGTCTGAATCGCCGTAACCCATAAGACCATGAACAAAGATGCACGGGTAATTATTCTTATATTCCACTTAAAAAACTCCTCTCAAAAAGGCTCCGCACAAAGCGGAGCCTTTCAGGTTTAAAGATTATTTGAATGCTTCTTCTATTGCGACTGCGCAGGCGACGGTGGCGCCGACCATGGGATTGTTGCCCATTCCGATGAGGCCCATCATTTCAACATGGGCGGGTACGGATGAGGAGCCTGCGAACTGAGCGTCGCCGTGCATACGGCCGAGAGTATCGGTCATACCGTAGGAAGCGGGACCGGCAGCCATATTGTCCGGATGGAGGGTACGGCCTGTACCGCCGCCGGAGGCGACTGAGAAGTAGCTCTTGCCGTTTTCGATACACCATTTTTTGTAGGTGCCGGCAACGGGATGCTGGAAGCGTGTCGGGTTTGTGGAGTTACCTGTGATGGAAACGCCGACATTTTCAAGGCGCATTATAGCGACACCTTCAGGAACACTGTCAGCACCATAGCAGCGGACCTTTGCGCGGTCGCCGTCTGAGTAAGCTGTCTCGTTTACGATTTTTACTGTCTCTGTATAAGGATCAAACTCGGTCTGAACATATGTGAAGCCGTTGATTCTTGAGATAATCATAGCGGCATCCTTGCCGAGACCATTTAGGATAACCTTAAGGGGCTTTGTACGAACCTTGTTTGCGTTGAGGGCTATTTTTATAGCACCTTCAGCGGCGGCGAAGGATTCGTGTCCTGCGAGGAAGGCGAAGCATTCCGTATCCTCTGACAGGAGCATCTTGCCGAGGTTGCCGTGACCGAGGCCGACTTTGCGGTTTTCAGCGACTGAGCCCGGAATGCAGAAACTCTGCAGGCCGATGCCTATTGCCGCCGCCGCGTCCGCAGCCTTTGTGCAGCCCTGCTTTATGGCAATGGCCGCGCCTACTGTGTAGGCCCAGACGGCGTTCTCAAAGCAGATGGGCTGTGTCTCACGGACAATCTTGTCTATGTCTATACCCTTGGAAAGGGTGATTTCCTTGCATTCTTCTATTGAAGAGATGCCGTACTCTTTAAGTACGCCGTTGATCTTGTCAACGCGGCGCTCATAGCTTTCAAAAAGTGCCATTTTAAAATCCCCCTTCCTTATTCTTTACGCGGGTCGATGTATTTCGCGGCGTCTGCGAAACGACCGTATGTGCCCATTGCTTTTTCGTATGCATCCGTCGGGGAGTCGCCCTTCTTGATGAAGTCGGTCATCTTGCCGAGAGATACAAACTCATAACCGATTATCTGGTCGTCCTTGTCAAGGGCGAGTCTTGTGACATAGCCTTCGGCCATCTCAAGATAACGGGCGCCCTTGAGTTTTGTGCCGTACATGGTGCCGACCTGTGAGCGGAGACCTTTGCCGAGGTCCTCGAGGCCTGCGCCTACTGACAGACCGTCGTCTGAGAAGGCGGACTGTGAACGGCCGTAAACTATCTGGAGGAAGAGTTCTCTCATGGCTGTGTTGATGGCATCGCAGACGAGGTCTGTATTTAACGCCTCGAGGATGGTTTTGCCGGGAAGTATTTCAGCGGCCATGGCGGCAGAGTGAGTCATACCCGAGCAACCAATTGTCTCAACGAGAGCCTCTTCTATGATTCCGTCCTTAACATTTAAGGAGAGCTTGCACGCGCCCTGCTGGGGAGCGCACCAGCCGATACCGTGTGTAAAGCCGGAAATGTCTTTGATTTCGTACGCCTTTACCCATTTTCCCTCTTCGGGGATGGGGGCCGGACCGTGCTTCGGACCCTTGGCCACAACGCACATGTTTTCAACTTCGCTTGTATAATTCATGAGTAAAACCCCTTTCTTTACCTTAGTTCTGGAACTGCATATCGGTTATCTTCTGCTGGACATCATTTAAAATGTAGTTATAGAGGCGTTCGCCTTCTGCCACAAATTTTTCATCGTCCTTGTGGTTGCAAAGCATTGCGAATGCTTTGCCTATGTCATGGGCGATGTTCTCGCCGCCGCGGCGAACGCTCAGGAAGTAGAACGAGAAAGACTGGTTGGCCATAATCTCGTCGTAAATCGGGAGATTGCTGCGGGACATAACTTCATGCAGTGAGTTTATGGCAATGGCCGAAAGCTGCGGGGAGGGGAGATAGTAGTTGAACGCGGCTTCCGTTGAGAAGAGTATAAGAGAGCAAAGCTGAGGGAAAATCTCTGATGAGAGAAAAACTTCATCGCTCAGCTTTGCGGACTGGTCCTCGTCATAAATGGACAGAGCAAGTTCGACGCCCAGCTCTTTTGCTTTGTCGACATTACCGTTTAAGCGGTGATGGGACATGCCTTCCACGAAGGCGATGGCGTCGTCGGGTTGCTCTGTCTTCTTTGACGGATCAAAGATTTTTACATCGTTGTCTTCTAAGTTTGCCACAAAACTACCTCTTTATTCTTCTGCGGCTGCCTTCTCGGCCTCTTTTGCCGCTTTCCTGCGTGCGCGTCTCTGTTTTGCCTGATAGCCGAGAAGCGCCGTAAGGTTTTCATCAGGTGTTGTATAGTCGCCGAGTTTAATGGGTTTTGCATTGTACATGCCGTGGAAATCCGAACCGCCTGTCATGAGAAGCTTGTGCTTGTGACAGATTTTGATGAGTTCCTCGGTCTGTTCCTCATTGTTTGAGGGATGCCATACTTCGATACCGTCGAGTCCCGCCGCAATGAGGTCGTCAATAAGGTCGAAGTTGTTGTAGAATCCCGGATGGGCGAGTATGGCGATGCCGCCTGCCTCGTGAATCGCTTCCAAAACCTCAAAAGGATCGGGATATGACGGATTTACAAGTATGTTATTCTCGCTCTTTGCGGAGAAAAGTTCACGGAAAAGGTCTCCGAATATTGATGTGGTGTAGCCGCATTCCATAAGAGCGTGCATGATATGTTGTTTGTAGATGTTTGTCGAACCGGCAGCGCATTTGATGACAAGTTCTGAAGAAATCGGATATCTCTGCGCCGCTTTTACCATCATAAGCTGGCTGGCTTTTCTTCTTGAAAGGGAGTTGCGTTTGCAGAGACCTTCAAGACGATCGGGATTTTCAGCCAGGTAGCAAAGCATATGTACTCTTTTTTTGTGATTTTGGTCATAGGCAGAAAGCTCAACGCCCGGAATGA
>JAFYJR010000157.1 GCA_017538005.1 Clostridia bacterium
TGTTCCTGAAAAACTCCGTGCCGGTCGATGTCATGATATAGAAGAAGTCCTCAAAAGTCTGAGCCTTACCGATAAGCAGGTACTCCTCAATGAATTTCATATAGTTGTAATTCATTACGTCATATTTATCTTTGAAATATCGATAAAACGTAGCCCTGCCTATTCCCGCTTCATCAATTATCATCTGCACGGTTATCTTATCAAAACCCTTTGTTTCAATAAGTGCATTGAACGCAGTCAGTATATCGTTTTTTGTTCTCTCCGGCATGTCAAAACCTCCGTGAAACACTTTTTAGTAATTATATCATAATGGAACAAATTTGTCATTTTGTTTTTCGGCGAATTTTTCTGCATATATTAATATTAAAGGTGGCATATTTGAGTGAGGAATTCTTTAGAAAAGGAGAGAAAATATGTTAGAGAGAGAACACTTAAACCTCGACGCGGATGACGCGAAGTGTCTCGAAGAGTACTACAAAGAGACTGAAGGTCAGCCTGTCCGCAGGAACCTTCTTCGCATGATCACCCATGTCAACTTTTTGAATCCGTTCCCGACAAAGAACTCATGGGAATACATCTTCTGGAACAGAATGCTTACCGATGAGATGGTAGACTTTGTTCTGAAGATGAAACTTCGCCATCCCTACTACATTGATGAGCTCGCTAAGCTTCAGGGTATGGATGTCAAAGCCTGCGCAAAGCTCGCAGATGAGATGGCGCACATAGGCATCATTGAGTACACATCGGACGACAGCGGTGTTGATATGTTTACATTGCCTGTGTTTGCCCCCGGTTCAATGGAGAGTGTCACAATGTCCGGAGACCTCACGAAGAAGTATCCGGAGACGGCTCCCGGCTTTATAAACTACATCTTAAATCTTCAGAAACTCATTACCGGCTTTGCTCCGATGGGTACCGCTATTATGCGCGCGATTCCCGTAGAGAAAGCTATAGAGAATGAGTCACGCAAAGTTGATGTCGAAGAGCTCCACTACTGGCTCGACAAGAACGAAGGCCATATGGCGGTCGCGTTCTGCGAATGCAGACGTCTCCGTGAAATGATGGGCAAGGCTTCCGCGGACCTTCTTGAAGAATACTGCATCTGCCTCGGCAAATTCGCGGAACACATCATACGCACCGGCAAGGGCCGCCGTATAACCCGCGAAGAGGCAGAGGAAATTATTCAGAAGGCGGAAGACCGCGGATGCGTTCATCAGCTTTCAAATATCGACGGTAAGGAAGAGAGTATCTTCATCTGCAACTGCCACTGGGAAACCTGTATGGCACTCAAGACTTCCTGGTACACTTCTTCGCCGAACCTCTCAGCTTCAAACTACAAGGCAAGCGTCAATCCGCAGAACTGCGTAGCCTGCGGCGGTTGTGTTGAGGTATGTCCGCAAAACGCGGTTAAACTCGGCCAGAAACTCTGCCAGCAGAAGCCTGTTGAGATAGCTCAGCATAAGATTGCGGATGACTTCATCTTTATCCCGCCCAAGTACTGGGAGGGCGATGCGTTCTACACAGAGCGTGATAATGTCATACCCGAGACAGGTACTGCTCCCTGTAAGACAAACTGTCCGGCTCACATAGCGGTTCAGGGTTATCTCAAGATGGCCAACGAGGGCAGATATCAGGAAGCCCTCGAACTCATCAAGAAAGAGAACCCGTTCCCTGCAGTCTGCGGCCGTATCTGCGCCCGCTTCTGTGAGGACGGTTGTACCCGCGGTGAACTCGACGCTCCCGTCGCAATTGACGAGGTCAAGAAGTTCATTGCCGACATAGAACTGAACTCAAGGAAGAAGTTTGTTCCGAAGAAGATCTATGACTACGGCAAGAAGGTTGCCGTCATAGGCTCGGGCCCTGCGGGTCTCTCCTGCGCCTACTATCTCGCAATCTGGGGACATGATGTCACCGTATTCGAGAAAGAGTCAAAGCCGGGCGGAATGATGACCTTCGGTATGCCTTCATTCCGTCTTGAGAAGAAGGTCGTAAACGCTGAGATAGACATAGTCAAGAAACTCGGTGTTGAGATAAAGTGCGGTGTTGAAGTAGGTAAAGATATTACTCTTGATCAGCTTCGTAAAGAAGGCTATGAGGGCTTCTACATCGCCATAGGCGCACAGGGTGGCCGTAAACTCGGCATACCCGGTGAGGAGAGCGACGGTGTCATCTCCGGCATCGACTTCCTCCGCGATTCCGCTCTGAAGAAGATAAGGAAACTGAACGGTACCGTACTTGTCATCGGCGGCGGCAATGTTGCCGTTGACGTCGCGCGTACGGCTGTCCGTTTCGGCGCAAAGAAAGTCTCAATGTTCAGCCTTGAACAGCGCGACGAAATGCCCGCCGCCGACGATGAACTTGCCGAGGCGGAGGCCGAAGGCATCACCTTAAACGGCGGATGGGGTCCGAAGGAAATCAAGACTGATGCAAACGGAAAAGTCACTGGCGTTGTCTTTAAGAAATGTGTTTCCGTCTTCGACGCGAACCACAAGTTCGCTCCCAAGTATGACGAGAATGACACCAAGACAGTCAAGTGCGACTATGTACTTGCGGCAATTGGCCAGTCAATAGTCTGGGGCGACCTTCTCAAAGGTGAAAAGGTTGAACTCAACAAGAACAACACTGTCAAAGCAGACAGCTGGACATATCAGACCGCTCAGCCCGACGTTTTTGTCGGCGGCGATGTCTACACAGGTCCTCGCTTCGCAATTGAGGCAATAGCGGCAGGTAAGGAAGGCGCCGAGTCAATCCACAGATATGTCTGGAAGCACAGCCTGACAATAGGCCGTGTAAAGCGAGACAACTATCATATGATTGACAAGGACAACCTTGTAATCAACTGCTATGATCACGCCGTAAGGCAGACTCCGGGCACGGAGCCTGAGAAGATTAAATCCTTCTCCGATGAGCGCCTGACCTTCACCGAGGAACAGATGAAGGCCGAGACACAGAGATGTCTCTCCTGCGGCGCGGCAAAGGTTGACCCGAAGATCTGTATCGGTTGCGGTATCTGTACAACCCGCTGTAAGTTCGACGCCATCCATCTCTCAAGAGAGAGCGATGCCTGGGGCGCGACATACGAGCAGCTTGTACCTTTCGTACTCAAGGGTATGGGCAACCGCATAGTTGACCTCACAAAGAAAAAGGTTGGAAAAGACTGATGCATGAAATCAGCGCGCTTAACGAAGCGGTAAAACTTGCCGAGAGAGTCGCAAAAGAAAACGATGTTGAAAAAATAAAAGTTTTGACTCTCGAGGTCGGAGAACTCACCGGTTTTCTTCCCGTCTTCTTTGAAAAATACTTTTCAATGGTGGTCGAAGAGAACCCGCTCTTCTCCGAATGTGAACTCAAAATTGACAGTGTCAGAGGCGAGGCGCTCTGCAATGACTGCAACGCCCTATACAATGTCATGAAAAACGAGGGCAAGTGCCCCAGATGTCAGTCCCGAAACAAAACCATCCTGGGCGGGCAGGAGTTCAAAGTCAAAAACATCGGTTTTTAAAATTTTAAAAGAAAGATATAAAAGAGCAACCTCTTACAAGTTGTTGTAAGAGGTTGCTCTTTTTCTCGGCAAGTTATGATATCTGCCATAGGTTACCCTGAAATTCAGGAGGGAATAATTCACTGATGGCTATAGCGGCATCTCTGGGGCTGATATTGGGATAGTGGCCAAGGAGCCATTCTTCGTAATAGTAGGTTATGCCGTGACAAAGGAACTGATATTGCATTTTTTCTCTTTCCGTTAATTCCCTTTTTCCCCGCATAAACAGGATTTTTCTCAACGCGCCGTATGAAGATTCATATATATAATGGTGAAAAGAGTTCGGGCCGGTGGAACTGAACAGAGTCATTTTGTTTCTGAAATATTCCGTTCCCGTGGTGGCCATGATAAAAAAGAAGTCTTCCAGCGTCTGCACCTTTCCTGCAAAGAGGTACTCTTCAATGAATTTTGTATAATTGAAGTTCATTACATCGTATTTATCTTTGAAATATCTGTAGAATGTTGCTCTGCTGATACCGGCTTCATCCGCAATCATCTGAACGGTTATTCTCTCAAAGCCTTTCTTTTCCGCAAGAACGTTGAACGCAACAAGTATGTCATTTTTTGTTCTATAGGGCATGGTCAAACCTCCGAAAAATCAATGTTACATTTCATATATATTGTATCATAATGTGACATTATTGTCATTTTGTTTTTTGCCTGTGCAAGGGGTAATGTTTTAAGATTAAAATGGCATTTACAAAATATAAAAGGAGTGATTGTATGTTCCTTACACAGCACGAACTCACCGAAGGTGAGAAGAGATGTCTGGAGGAATATGAGCGAGAAAAAAGTAAAAGGCCCAGAAAGAATCTCATAAAACTTGTACGACACATCAATATGCTTAACCCCGTCCCCGATGAGCATTCGTGGGAATACATCTTCTTTGATCGCCAGCTTACAGATGAGCAGGTGGACTTTGCTCTGAAGATGAAACTTCGTCATCACTACACAATAAAGGAACTGGCAAAAGTCGAGAATATGAGTGTAGAGGATACGGCAAAAATGGTTGCAGGTCTCTGCCACATTGGTCTTACCGAGTACTGCAATGCCCCCGGCGAGGAAGATATGGTGCTGCTGCCCGTGTTCGCTCCCGGTTCCATGGAAAGCACGGTTATGACAAAGGAACGCACAGACAGATATCCGGAGACGGCTCCTGCTTTCTTAAACTATGTTCTTGACCTTCAGAAAAAGGTCGCCGGTCTCTCCTTCCCCGGAATGGCGCTTATGCGCGCCATCCCCGTTGAGAGCGCGATAACCGGAAACACGCGCAAAGTAAGTTATGAGGAAATTTCCTACTGGCTTGACAAAGCCGGTGACAGCATAGGCGTTGCTCCCTGCGAATGCAGGAAACTGCGCTGTATGGTTGACGAAGGCACTGCAGATCTCGAGGGCGAATGGTGCATCAATCTCGGTAATTATGCTGAGAGTTGTATAAGAAACGGAAAAGCCCGTCGTCTTACCCGTGCAGAGGCTGAGGAAAAAATCAAGCGCGCTGAGGAACTCGGATATGTTCATCAGCTTTCCAATATCGACGGCCCTGATTTTTCATTGTTCATATGTAACTGTCCGTGGGATACATGTATGGCTCTCCGTACATCCTGGTGGACATCGTCACCCGATCTTTCAAAGTCCAACTACTGTGCAAGCGTTGACCCGAACAACTGTGTAGCCTGCGGCGGATGCGTTGAGGTATGCCCGCAGAACGCAGTAAAACTCGGTCAGAAGCTCTGCCAGAAGAAACCGGTTGAAATAAAAGAGGCAGATATATCCAATGACCATGTTTTCATGCATCCGAAGAAATGGGCAGGTCATGATTTCCTTTACAACAGAGACAATGTTGTCCCCGAGACAGGTACTGCACCCTGTAAGACAAACTGTCCGGCTCACATAGCCGTTCAGGGTTATCTCAAAAAGGCAAACGAGGGCAAGTATGATGAAGCGCTGGCCCTCATAAAGAAAGAGAACCCGTTCCCGGCAATGTGCGGACGCGTCTGCGCGCGCTTCTGTGAACAGGTATGTACCCGCGGCGACATCGACGAACCCGTTGCTATAGACGAAGTCAAGAAGTTTGTCGCCGATCTGGATCTTAAAGCCGAAACCAGATATGTTCCCGAGAAGAGATTCAACGAGGGTCACAAGGTAGCCGTTATCGGCTCCGGTCCCGCGGGTCTCTCCGCCGCATACTACCTTGCGGTCTGGGGACACGACGTAACCGTATTCGAGAAGGAATCCCGCCCGGGCGGCATGATGACCTTCGGTATGCCTGAGTTCCGCCTTGACCGCAAGGTTGTCGAGGCCGAGATAGATGTAATCCGTCAGCTCGGCGTCGAAATCAAATGCGACGTAGAGGTAGGCAAGGATGTAACGCTTGACGACCTCAGAAAAGAGGGCTACAAGGGCTTCTATGTTGCCATAGGTGCACAGGGCGGCAGAAAGCTCGGTGTAGACGGAGAGGACTCAGAAGGTGTCATCTCCGGTATCGATTTCCTGCGCAATGTATCCTTCAACAAAATGCAGAAACTCCATGGCAACGTTGTAGTTGTCGGCGGAGGTAATGTTGCCGTTGACGTTGCACGCACGGCCGTACGCTTCGGCGCCGACAAGGTAACAATGCTCTGCCTCGAGCAGCGCGACGAGATGCCTGCGGCAGTTGATGAGATTGCCGAGGCAGAAAACGAAGGTATCGAAATTCTCTGCGGCTGGGGTCCGAAGACTATTAAAAACAGAGACGGAAAAGTTACCGGTATCGAGTTTAAAAAGTGCGTTTCTGTCTTTGACGCTGATCACAAGTTCTCACCGAAATATGACGAGAACGACACTATGGAACTTCCTGCAGACTATGTCCTTGCCGCAATAGGTCAGTCCATCGTCTGGGGCGACCTTCTCAAAGGCGAAAAAGTCGAACTCAACAGGAATCAGACAGCGAAAGCAGACGACTGGACATACCAGACAGCGCAGCCCGACGTATTCGTTGGCGGTGATGTCTACACAGGTCCGAGCTTCGCTATCTACGCAATCGCTGCCGGTAAGGAAGGCGCAGAATCACTCCACAGATATGTATGGAAGGGCCACAGCCTCACACTCGGCCGTGTCAGGAGAAATAATTTCCACTATCTTGACAAGGACAACATGGTAATAGCGAGCTACGACCGTTCAGCACGTCAGGTACCCGGTATTGACATGAGCAAGATCAAGTCCTTCTCTGACGAACGTCTGACCTTCACCGAAGAGCAGGTTAAAACCGAGACCGCAAGATGTCTCTCCTGCGGCGCAGCCCATGTTGACAACAAGATCTGTATCGGTTGCGGACTTTGCACTCTTCAGTGTAAATTCGACGCAATCCATCTTGACCGTGTAAGAGACATCTGGGGTGTGCCTTACGAAAAACTTGTTCCAAAAGTTGTCACGGAAGAAGTCAAGAAGGTCGGAGATATCGCGAAGCGCAAGATTAAGGCATAAGTTATGCATGAA
>JAFYJR010000158.1 GCA_017538005.1 Clostridia bacterium
TCAATCTCCCTGGCCTGACGCTGTTTCTCCTCAATAGAACGGGCATCTGCCTCTTCCTGCATCTCCCTGAGTTTGTCCATCAGGTCGTCATTGTCTTTTTCCGGAACACTCAGGTTTACGATCACGTTTAAAAGATCGAGTTTTTCTTTTACATCTTCGGAAAATTTCGAAATCAATGTATCAGCCTTGTCAAAGTAGGCGGCGCAAACCGCAGACAGACGCAACTCACGCGACTGTCTGTTTATTTTGATATCTGTAATTTCCGCGTACCTGAAACTTTCAGGGTACGAGTCGTCCATAAACGGCGCGAAAACGTCGTCTATCCTCTTCTTCTGAAACTGTGCCACTTTATAACCTCTCTATCTCAGCGAAGAGCTCGTCTATCAGCTGCTCTTCGGGAACCTTCTTGATTATTTCGCCTTTTTTAAAGATGAGGCCGCATCCTTTTCCGCCGGCGATACCTATGTCGGCGTTTTTCGCCTCGCCCGGTCCGTTTACGGGACATCCCATAACGGCGACACGGATCGGCTTATGAACTGCGCGCAGGCGCTCTTCCACCTCATTCGCTATCGCGATGAGGTCTATCTGCGTCCTGCCGCAGGTCGGGCAGGAAATTAGCTGCGCTTCGTTTTCAATAAGGTCAAGGCACATGAGAATGTCATGGGCCGCCTTTATCTCCTCGACCGGATCCGCGGTGAGCGAGACGCGTATGGTGTCGCCTATACCGTCCGCGAGAAGAGATCCTATGCCTATCGAGGACTTGATAAGTCCGTTATAGGCAGTGCCCGCCTCGGTCACGCCGAGGTGAAGCGGATAGTCGCACTCTTTCGCGACTATTCTGTAGGCGTTTATTGTGTTTCTGACATCAGATGACTTAATCGAGATAACAGTGTCGTAAAAGTCACATGACTCGAGAATCTTTGCATGGTTTAAAGCGCTCTCGGCCATGGCCTCCGGTGTCGGTCCGTCGTACTTCTCAAGCAGTTCTTTCTCGACGGAACCCGAGTTTACACCGATACGGATGGGAACACCTTTTGCCTTACAGGCGTCAACAACTTTCTCGACGTTTTCACGGGCGCCTATGTGGCCGGGATTGATTCTGACTTTGTCTATGCCTGCTTCTATAGAGGCGAGAGCTATGCGGTAGTCAAAATGAATGTCCGCGACAAGCGGAGTCTTTACCGCTTCCTTAAGAACATGGATGAGCTCTATGTCTTCCATCGAGGAAACGGCTATGCGGATAATCTGACATCCCGCCGCCTCAAGGGCTTTGGCCTGGGCTACATTGCCCTCGACATCACTCGAAAGAACATTGAGCATAGACTGAATAACTATGGGGGCGCCGCCGCCGATTTTTATACCGCCGACATCAACCTGCCGGCAGTCTCTTCTTGTTTTGACAAATTCCATGACAGTGCCTCCCTAAAAGAATTTTGAAATATCGCTGATTGTTACGATGACCATCAGTCCGAGCAGAAGCGCCAGTCCGGCATTGTTTATCGCCGCCTCGAGTTTCATAGGCATTTTCTTGCCTGTTACGCCTTCAAAGATAATCAGAATAAATCTGCCTCCGTCAAGCGCCGGGAACGGAATGAGATTAAATACACCTATGTTTATCGCGATAAACGCCATAATGGTCAGCAGGCGCGAGAAGTCCATTGTCTCAACCGCGTCGGTGGTCGTATCGGCGATAATATCCACGGTACCTATCGGTCCGGAGAGATTCTTAAGTTCGAAGTTCAGTGTCGCTATGTCATAAAGGCTCGTCCAGACAATACGGGCAATGGAGAATGAATCCAGCAGAGAGTACTTCAAAACTGAACCGAATGTCGGCTCGATACCGAGAATCGCGAAGTCATAGACAACGGTGGTGACACCCTCCACTTCCGCGGTATCGAATTTGACAGAGCGTACCATCTCCTGCTCCCCGTCACGTTCAACGAGAAAATCAAACACGGCATCCTCGTCCCTCATCATGAAGAATGAGAGATCGTATTCCGTGTATATCCTGTCGTTTCCGATGGCGATAATCCTGTCGCCCTCTTTAAGACCGCCTGCCTCACTCGCCGCGTTTTCGGAGAACTTCGCTATCGACGGTGTTCCTATAAGGTCAGTGGTGCTGAGAATAACCGCCATGATGATTATTCCGGTCAGTATGTTTACCGTTGCGCCCGCGATAATAATTATCGCGCGTTGCCAGCAGGGTTTCGCGTTAAAGGCATTCTCGTCCGGACTGTCGGACTGTTCGCCTTCCATGGCAACGTATCCGCCTATCGGCAGAAGGCGCAACGAGTAGTCGGTATCCCCTTTGTGCTTCTTGAAAAGCGCGGGTCCCATACCGACGGAAAACTCGTTGATTTTCACTTTGAAGATCCTGGCAAAAGTAAAATGACCGAGTTCATGGGTCATTATGATAATGCCGAAAAAGAGTATGGCCGCAAGAATGGGCCATATCGTGGACCATGCGCTCTGGAGCATTAAAGCGAACCAACCTTTCTGCTGACGAACTCACGGGCGAGTCTGTCAGTCGTCATAACATCCATAAGGGTGTAATCTTCAACATTTTCACAGGCCTCCATAGCCTCGCCGACAAGTTCGCCTATGTCGAGGAATCCTATACGGCCTTTTCTGAACAGGGAGTTTGCCTGTTCGTTCGCGGAGTTTGCGGCAGCGGGATAAAGGCCGCCGCGGTGTATTGCCTCCCTGCATACGGCGAGGCAGTCAAAAGTCTCATAATCAGGCTCGGCAAATGTAAGGGTGCCGAGCGCCGCCAGATCAAGTTCCTCCGTCGGAGACTCAAACCTGTCGGGATATGTGAGAGCATACTGGATGGGAATCTTCATATCCGGAAGTCCGAGCTGCGCTATGACGGCATTGTCGTCAAACTCAACCGCGCTGTGGATTATGCTCTCTCTGTGCACGACTACTTTTATCTTCTCGGGTGAGACACCGAAGAGCCAGCAGGCCTCTATTATCTCAAGTCCCTTGTTCATCATTGTAGCCGAATCTATGGTTATTTTTGCGCCCATATCCCAGTTGGGATGCTTGAGCGCCTGCTCCGCCGTGACATCGCGGAGTTCTTCGCGCGTCATGCCGAAGAACGGTCCGCCCGAGGCGGTGAGCAGGATGCGCTTGAGCGCCCTGTTTTGCGGGGCGCATTTCAGACACTGGAATATCGCGGAATGTTCACTGTCAACGGGGTAGATATTTACTCCCTTTTTGCGCGCGGCGTTCATTACTAGCTGGCCGCCGGCAACAAGAGTCTCCTTGTTGGCAAGGGCGAGATTTTTACCTTCGTCTATGGCGTCGAGGGTGGGCACAAGACCGGCCATTCCGACTATTGAGTTGAGCACCGTGTCGGCGCTCTCCTCACGTGCGCATTCGCATATACCGCCGATACCGGACAGAACTTTAACATCCGTATCAGCGAGGCGCACGCGCAGGTCGGCGGCCGCCTGCTCGTCGAGCA
>JAFYJR010000159.1 GCA_017538005.1 Clostridia bacterium
AAATGGCCAAAGAAAAGTATGTTCCTAAGCATGCGGCTGAGCCTGAAAAAAAGAAATCAAAGCCGAAAACAGAACAAAAGCCCAAGCCCAAGAAGGAAGAACTCGCTGAAAGGGAAGTAACTCCAAAGAAAAATAAGCGGGCGAAGGCACTGAAAACAGTAATACCGATTATAGCGGTATTGCTTATCATGGTTATTGTCTTCGCCGTGTCGGCAAAGAATCTTAAAAAACAGGCGACATCGATGAAAGCGGACATAAGGAAGTCCGCAGAATGTGTTATGGCCGGCGATATAGATGGCGCTGAAAAAGCCTGGAACAGCGCCGAAAAAACAGAAAAAGCAGTGCATAAGAAACTGTCAAATCTCGCCTGGAAATTTGCAGGCACAATGCCGATTGTCGGCGGCGACATCAAGTCCGCAAGAACTTTGCTTGAGGTATTTGATGATGCTTCAAACGCGGTTGTAAAACCGGGATTTGAACTGATAAAAGAGTATCCGCTGAGCAAACTCAAACTTGAAGAAGGATACAACGCGGAACTGCTTGTAAAATATCTGGATTTTGCCTCCGACAATACAAAAAATCTTGAAGGATACGCGACAACGATTCAAGGTCTGAAGTTCAGATTCATAAAGTTCGGAAACAGTGAGGCAACTGAAAAAATCACAAAATATGCCGCTCTTTTCAAAGAAAGCGAGCCGATAATAAAACTCTTTAAAAACATACTCGGCAACGGTGAAGACAGGTTCTACATCATTCCTGCGCAGAACATGTCGGAAATACGTGCCTCGGGAGGATTCCCCGGCTCAATCGGCAGTATGCAGATTAAGGACGGAATCCTGACAATCGGTGATTTTCGCCCTATAAACGATGTTATTTACTACGCAAATATGCCCGGCTTCCAACCGACAAAAGAGGAGTATAAAATTTTTTCGGGCAACATCCAGTATGCGCGTGATATGTGCTATATACCTGATTTTGAGCGTGTCGGCGCGTCCTGGGCCGCAAGCTACGAATACAAGACAAATACCCCTCAGGTGGACGGAGTAATAGCACTCACACCGACGGTGGTACAGGAAATTTTAAGAATTACCGATCAGAAAGTAACACTTTCAGACGGCACTGAAATAGACGGTAAAAACGCCACAAAAACCATCGAGCATGATATCTATTTCAAGTACTTCAAAAAGGGTGCCATGGGTACACAGACTGCAAATGACCTGACGGATGAACTTTTCGCTGAAACTGCGGAAAAAGCCATTGAAATCGCCACGGGTAATTTCAGATTTTCGCACGCCGTCGAGTATATTGAACTGCTCCAAAACAGCTTTAAGGAAAGAACCATCGTCATGTGGTTTGACGATGAAGCTACGCAGCAGCTTTGCCGCGATGCCGGCTGCGCCGGAACCCTCGACTGCGGCGCCTTTTTCTCCTGCTGCGTCCCCTCGAAACTCGGCTGGTTCTTTGATATGTCAGCAGATGTCAAAGACAATGGTGACAACACATATGACATAACCCTTACACTTAGAAATATTCTTGATAACGATGAGGCAAAACAGGTCTCAACCTATGTCACGGGATACACATACGGCGACATAATCGGCTATCTTCATCTTGTGGCGCCGATGGGTGGAGAAATCTCTGATATTAAGGCAAGTGACGGTACAAATTTCACCGCTGCAACGTACCACGGTTTCGATCTTTACTATTCGCTCGGTGTTAAAATCAATAAAGGCGAAACAATTACGATTTCATATACGGTTACTTCAGAAGACCCCATAAACTTCGTAACAACGCCGACTTTCACAAATCACAGGTAAACAATTTGCAACGCGCCTTATTTTATAGTATAATAAGGCGCATTTTTTATTAAGAACAAAAGAGGAAACGATTTTGGACAATAAATTTTCAGAGTATGACAAGTACCTCACGGAAGAGGACGAATACGAGGATGTTTACTCAAACCCAACTGATGAGTATGAGGACATTTTCTCAAAATCCGCCAAATATGAGGAACCCGAATACGAGCTTACGGAAGAGGATATCCCCATATCTCAGCCGAAAATGACGATAGAAAGGAGCTCGCAGGATATGCCGAAAAAAGCGACCAAAAACGCTCCTAAAAAAGCCGTAAAAAAGAGAAAAGACGGTCTTAAGAAGAAACTCAGACTTCTCTGCGGCGCGGCGGGTGTTTCCGAAATTGCGGCATTCCTCCTCCTCCTTAAGGTTAATATGCTGCCGATGAAGTTCGTTATCCTCATCGCTGTGGCATTTTTGCTCCTGTTCCTTGTTATCTGGGGACTCATGTTCTCGCCCTCAAGACACAGGTTCGGAAAGCGTAAACTTGCGGCGACGATACTTGCCGTAATTACGATTATTTCGTGCATTATAGGCGTCATAATGATGGGCAAACTTCTGGGTACACTTGATTCCGTAATGACGGGTAAGAAGATTAAGGCATCCAAGATTGATGATCCGTATATTGTTTATATATCCGGTTCCGACACACGTGACAACGAGCTTTCCGAGAAGACCAGAAGCGATGTAAACATTCTCATGGTTGTAAATCCCAAGACCCATCAGGTTCTTCTCCTTAACACCCCACGTGACTATTATGTCAACAATCCTGCGTACAAAGGCATGGATAAGCTTACTCACTGCGGTCTCGGCGGTGTCGAAAACAGCATGGCAGCGCTCTGTGAGCTTTACGAACTTGATGAGATTGAATATAACGCCCGTATCAACTTCACCGGTTTTGAGAAACTGGTTGATTCTGTCGGCGGTATTGATATTTATTCGGATGTAGCGTTTACAACTGTTGATGGCTCTAATGTCCAGATAGTTAAAGGCGAAAACCACTTGAATGGTGCTCAGGCATTGGCTTATGCCCGCGAACGTCACGCTTTTGCAAGCGGTGACCTCGCCCGCGGTGAGCATCAGATGGAAGTCATCAAGGCAATAGCAAACAAGATGATGTCTTCAACTGCTCTTATCTCGAACTATATGGGTATAATGAGCAGTCTCAGCGGTATGTTTGAGACTGATATGCCGCAGCAACTTGTCTCGTTTATGGTCAAGGATATGTTAAACGGCGGCGGAAGCGGAGACTGGGATATTAAGTCCTATGCAGTAACCGGTAAATCGGCTTTTGCGGTCTGCGCGACATCAGGTCAGTCTCTCTCCGTAATCATTCGCGATGAGGCCTCTGTAGAGCAGGCAAAAGAGTACATACGTCAGGTAATGGACGGCGAAGCTCTCACAATTGATTAGCAGAGAAAAAGCAGTAAAACGAACAAAAACAGCAGCGACGGACCTCCGTCGCTGCTTCTCTTTATATTTAATTAATTACATCAAATTTGCTTTTAATATTATAAAGTGATAAAATAAAGTGATTTATTCTGTTTAGGAGTCCGCCATGGAAAACATACCTAAAAGAAAAAGGAATAATGATGAGTTCAACAAACTTTCAAAGTTTGCTGTTTCACTTTCCATACTTGCGGCGCTGACATTCGTCTTTGCCGAAGTGTGGTTCTGGATAAATGCCAACCTCGTTGAAATCTGGGCATTCGATAAACGAGGCAACATCCTTATGGTTGTCCTCTACTTTATCCTTCAGTACATAATGAGCCGCGTATACGGCGCTTTTAAGATTGGCTTCTATAAGGCCTGGGATATTGTCTATTCGCAGGCGCTTACGACGGTAATGGTAGACATCCTGATGTATATTATCGCATCTCTTGTTGCCCGTGAGCTCCTTCCTGTTGCGCCGTTTGGCGTAATGCTCCTGATTCAGTTTGCGGTGATAGTGATTTGGGCACACTTGGGAACGTTTTTAAACGATAAGATTTATCCTCCGCGTGATATGGTCCTGATTTACTCAAATCATTCTGTAACCAACCTGGTCCAGAAGATGGCATACCGTGATGACCAGTTCCGTGTGTGCGAAGCCGTGAAAGCTGAAGAGGGTCTCGATTATATTTTCAGCAGGATTAAAGACTATGACGGCGTAATTATTTGTGAAATACAGGGCTCAGACCGAAACGATATATTGAAGTTCTGCTATGACAATAATAAGCGAGTATATGTCATTCCGAAAATCTCCGATATAATGATCCGAGGTGGTGAGAGTGTCCACATGTTTGATACGCCGCTCCTTCTCTGCAGAAACAGCGGTCTCACATTTGAGGAGCGTTTCTTCAAGCGCCTTATGGACATAGTTCTTTCACTTATAGGTCTCATAATAATGGCCATACCCATGCTGATAACGGCCGTTGCTATCAAACTCGACGACGGCGGTCCGGTTTTCTTCCGTCAGGACCGCGTCACAAAAGATGACAAGGTATTTAAAATAATCAAGTTCCGTTCCATGAAGGTCGACGCGGATGCGGATACCGGCGCGCACTCGGCCACCAAGGATGATGACCGTATAACGCGCGTCGGCCGTGTCATCCGCGCCATCCGTATGGACGAATGGCCTCAGCTGATCAACATCCTCAAAGGCGACATGTCCATAGTCGGCCCCCGCTGCGAGATGGTCGAAAATGTCCAGAAGTATACTCAGGAAATCCCTGAGTTTAAGTACCGCACAAAAGTAAAAGCCGGCCTCACCGGCTATGCCCAGGTATACGGCAAGTACAACACCACCGCATACGACAAACTTAAACTCGATCTCTACTACATAGAAAACTACTCCCTCAGAACAGATATCCAGCTCATCTTCATGACAATCAAAGTCCTGTTTATGAGAGAATCCACCGAAGAATTCGAAACAGATGACAAGAGGTAAAGAGATGTCACAGCCGAAAGTCAGCATAATCGTACCTGTCTTTGGCGTAGAAGACTACCTGCCGCGCTCCATAGAAAGTATTCAAAAACAGACACTGGCTGATTTTGAACTTTTCCTCGTGGACGACGGCAGCAAAGACAGAAGCGGAGCAATTTGCGACGAGTATGCAAAAAATGACAACAGAATAAAGGTTATCCATAAAGAAAACGGCGGTGCCCCTTCCGCACGAAATGTCGCTATTGACCAGGCGGAAGGCAAGTACATGTTCTTCATGGACCCTGACGACTGGGCAGAACCCTTCATGCTCGAAGACCTCGTCAGGACTGCCGAGGAGGACAACGCCCAGATGGTTGTCTGCGGTTTCTTCATAGACACCTACTATTCAGAAACCGGCAAGTTCACCCAGGAGCAGTCAGTTCCGACCAGACGCTTCAAATCCCAGCAGGAGTTTCGTGACTATGCGCACAACTTGTTTGACGAAAGCCTGCTCTACGCCCCCTGGAACAAACTGGTCGAAGCGAAGTACATAAAGGACAACAAACTTTACTTCCCCGACACCTTCTGGGACGACCTTCCATGGAACCTGAGCGTCATAAGAGACATAGAACGCGTCACGGTTATCCAAAATAAGTATTATCACTTCATTCGTAAACGCGAAGAGTCCG
>JAFYJR010000160.1 GCA_017538005.1 Clostridia bacterium
ACGAACACTTATCCTATAAGAGTCAGATTTTCAAGATGGCCAGAAACGACCTCGTGAAAACCTACAGCGGTTCAGCGCTCGGCTGGGCCTGGGCGGTTATTCGCCCCGTGGTAACCATACTTATCTACTGGTTCGCCATGAGCGTAGGTTTCAAAAAGAACGGTCTCGTTTATGGCCATCCTTATTTCTTATGGCTTATAACGGGTCTTGTCCCGTGGTTTTATATGAGTGACATGCTCACCCAGGGCACGGACTGTATGAGGAAATACCGCTATCTGATAACCAAGATGCGCTATCCGGTATCAACGATACCGACATTTGTGAGCATCTCCAAAATGATGGTGTCGCTTGTACTGCTCTTTGTTGTCGCAGTCATCTACTGGATTATGGGCTTTGCTCCCACCATTTACTATCTGCAAATATTCCTCTATATACTTTTCTCATTTATGTTCTTTACATCCTGGGCGCTCTTTGCGGCCCCGATTTCCGCAATTTCCCAGGACTTCTCAAACCTCATCCGCTCATTCGTATTTGCCGTCCTCTGGTGCTCGGGCATCTTCTGGGACGCGACTGAAGTGGGCGGAACACTGGGGTATATTCTGAAAGCAAATCCCGTAACATACATCGTCACGGGCTTCCGCGCCTCCTTTATGGGCCAGTACTGGTTCTGGGAGCGTCCGCGTGCCCTCGGTGTGTTTTTAGTCGAGCTTCTGCTCATGTTCCTTCTGGGTCTCTGGAGCTACAGAAAACTCCGCAAAGAGATTCCGGATGTCCTTTAAGGAGGTGGCGTCTTGTCTGAACCTATCATAGAATTCAAAAACGTCACCAAGAAGTACAAGCTTTATTCGGGCAACCGACAGAGGCTTGCGGCAATCTTCTCAAGCCGCGTCAAGGTCAAGACGAAGGAGGCCGTAAAAGGCGTCTCCTTCACCGTCGACCGCGGCGAGTCGGTTGCCCTGCTCGGCAAAAACGGCGCAGGTAAATCGACCATACTTAAAATGATTACCGAGGTCTGTTTCCCGACCGAAGGTGAAATCATCGTAAACGGCCGCGTATCGGCTCTCCTTGAACTGACAGCCGGTTTCGACCCTGAACTCACCGGCCGTGAAAACATTTACCTGCGCGGCACAACAATGGGCCTTGACAAAGAAGAAATCAAGGCGCTTGAACCGGGTATAATAGAATTCGCCGACATCGGCGAATACGTCGACCAGCCGGTCCGCGCTTACTCAAGCGGTATGAAATCCCGTCTGGGATTTGCGATAAACGCAAATATCAAACCTGAGATACTCATTGTAGATGAGGCCCTGTCAGTCGGCGATGCGACTTTCAGAAAGAAGTGCCTCGACAAAGTAAATCAGCTCATCGAAGATGAAAACGTCACACTTTTGCTTGTAACTCACAGCACCACCATGGCAGAGCAGTTCTGCAAACGCGGCATGGTGCTTGACGGCGGAAAAATCATCTTCGACGGCGATGTAAAAGACGCGATATCGAAATATGATGACATAATGAAAAAAGCCGCGGAAAAGAAAAAGAAGGAGGCAGTACTCAAATGAAAACAGCGCTTGTAATAATGGCTGCGGGTATAGGCAGCAGATTCGGTCAGGGCATAAAACAGATGGAGCCTTTGGGCCCGTCAGGTGAGATTATAATTGATTATTCCATCCACGACGCCATAGAGGCCGGGTTTGACAAAGTGGTATTCATAATCCGCCATGACCTTGAAAAGGACTTCAAAGAGGTCATAGGCGACAGAATAGCGAAGAAAATTGAAGTTGAGTATGCTTTCCAGGAGAAAGAGAACGTACCCGACTGGTTTGACATCGGCGAGCGCACAAAGCCCTGGGGCACCGGTCAGGCCATCCTTGCCACAAAAGGCATAGTAAAAGAGCCCTTCGCGGTAATCAATGCTGATGATTACTACGGCAAAGAAGGTTTCAAAATAGTTCACGACTGGCTTGTATCCGGCGCTTCCGAAACAACCGATAAACGCCACTTCTGCATGGCCGGATTTGAACTCACAAACACGCTCTCCGAAAACGGCGGCGTAACCAGAGGTGTCTGCAAGGCAGACGACAACGGTTACCTTACCGAAATCCTTGAGACGGAGAATATCGAGAAGATAAACGGCAAAGCGGCGGTCAGGGCAGACGATGGTACACCAAACTACTATCCTGACGGCACACTTGTTTCCATGAATATGTGGGGCATCAATCCCGACTTCATAGAAGAAGTTTTAGAGCCCGGCTTTAAGAACTTCCTCAGGGAAATCCCCGAAGGCAACATCAAGAAGGAATACCTCCTTCCTATGGTTATCGGTGAACTTGTTGAGAAGGGCGAGGCAGACGTAAAGATCCTTCCCACACCCGACAAGTGGTTCGGTGTAACCTACCAGGAAGACAAATACTATGTCAGGGATGCCTTCAAAGCCCTTGTCGCCCAGGGCATCTACCCCGAAAACATAAAAGACTGAAACTAAAACAAAAAGCACCCTCATCCGAGGGTGCTTTTTATGTACTTAAAAAGGGACTTCTATTAATAATAAACGAACAAATTTGTTGATGGCAAGAAGCGAATATGTTACAATATTTATGGTGTCACCTATAGAAACTCAGGTTTCCGAAAAACGGTGGACGGTTAGCCCTCTGCGGAGGGTTCTGTTCCCTCCGTGTACGTTATTGGCCTTGCTGATTACGGAAAGGAGGGCGATGCTTATGATGGGCATTGAAGAATTAATGACATTGCTGAGCTTATGCTTGGCATGCATTAATCTCGGCTATGCCTTAGGGCATGTCGATAAAAAACAGAAATGACCGCCCCGGTCTAAGGATGCGGTCAGTTTCTGACTAAATCTAAGGGCTAACCGTTTACCGGTGGCACCTTTTTCATGCATATAATAACACTGATGAGGGGCTATGTCAAATTCTCCTTTGCCCATTTGGAGACAAGGGCGGCGGAGTTTTTTGCCTCGGCGCCGTGGACGGCGAGGCCGGGACCTATTTCGGCGCCCTTGCAGTATCTCTTAAGGGACTTTGCCGAGTCCGCAAGGCCGGATCCCTCATGAGTCATGAGGGGAAATACTTTCTTGCCGGCAAAGTCAAGTCTTTCAAGCTGAGTGAATACCGGTGTCGGGAAAGTACCCCACCAGCAGGGACCCGCAACGACTATGTTGTCATATTCGCTTATGTCGTCAAGATATGCCTTAAGTTCGGGTCTTGCGTTTGATTTCAGTTCCTTCTTGGCTTCGTCAATACAGGCCATGTATGACGCGGCATATTCCTTTACCGTCTCAACTTCAAAAAGATCCGCGCCCACAGCATCTCTGATATACTCGGCAACTATTTCCGTGTTGCCTTTTTCAAGTGGAACGATGCTGCCGTTTACATAGTTTTCGCCTTTTCTTGAATAGTAAATTACAAGTGTTTTCAAAAAATCACTCCTTTGGTTTATTTTATCATTTGCATTTTATCTTTTCAACGAATGTGATATTCTGTATGTATGAATATTTTTGAAAAACAGGAAAAGAAAGTTGAATACATAGAACTTATATACGACCTGATTTTCGTATATATAGTCGGCAGGAACAACAGCCTGCTTCATAACTTCGAAAACGGCTTTGTCGCGCCGCTTTCGTTGCTTGCGTATATTCTCTGTACGCTTGCAATAATACAGATCTGGAACTTTTCCACTTTCTACATAAATATGTTTGGCCGAAACGGCGCGAGGGAGCATATTTTCATTTTCGTAAATATGTATCTCCTTTACTTTATGGGACAGGGAACAAGAACAGACTGGGTTGCCTTCCAGGCGCAGTATCACATAGCCTGGGCTTTGATTCTGCTTAACATTGCGCTTCAGTACTTCATTGAGCTGAACAATCACAAGGCAGATGTCTGGAACAGGGACCTCATAAAGCGGATGATAAGCACGCTCTGCATTGAAGCGGCAATAATTCTTATAGCCGCGTTTGTAAATCCGAAACTTAGCTTCATCCTTTCCGCCGTGGCTATCGTCTGCGGTATAGCCCTGACCGGCTTCAATCGCAACAAGAGCCCCGGCGGCAAAACGGATTTCGCTCACCTCGCAGAGCGGGCCATGCTCTATGTTGTATTCACCTTCGGCGAGATGATCATAGCCGTCTCTTCATACTTTGTCGGCGACGGCGGATTTGACATAAGTGTTATTTATTTCTCGCTTATGGCCTTCATGATTGTAGTCGGTCTGTTCTTGACTTACGGATTTTTCTACAACCGCCTGCTCGATACAGAGGGCGATTTTGACGGTATGCTTTATATGGCAATCCATATCTTTTTAATCTTTGTCCTGAATAACATAACGGCAGCCCTGGAGTTCATGCGTGAGGAACACGTTGATCTTGTGCCCAAGATGATATTTATGATTGCTTCAGCAGTTGCGTTCTTTGTGCTTCTTTTCCCGCTGAGCTTTTACTCAAAATGCGGCTGCAGACCGACAAAGAAACAGATTGCCGCTTTTGCCGGCATTACAGCAGCGTTTACATTGCTAATGTTGCTTCTCAAAGAGAACATGTATCTGAACATTCTGATAACAGATTTGTTTATTTTCTCTATGTTCTTTGCAATGTATCTGCCGTATAAAAAAACAAAAGCTGAATAATTGATATTAAAAAAGCACCCTCATCTGAGGGTGCTTTTTGTTGGTTTAGTTAGTAGGACAGCCAGCCGAAGTCGGTGGATGTGGCGAGGTTCTCTATGCCGTAGAGGAAGAGGACATCGGTTATGCCGTATTCCTCGAGGAGATCCTTTGTGGAGTCGCGGTAGTAGCGGAGGTCGACGAGGATGAGCTCTTCATAGTTTTCGGCGAGCATTGTGGCGAAGCAGTGGGAGTAGGAGTCTTTGACTATCAGAAGTTTCTTGCCGTTTTGGTTTGAGTTGTTTTTGATAATCGTCAGCGGGTGGTTGCCGTTTAAGAAGACTTCGTACTTGTCTGCTGTCTCTTCCTTTTCGGGGAAGAAGAGGCTGTCGTATTCTTTGTTGTCTATCGTGACGGTATATTTTGAAGGGTCTGTTGACTCGTATATGTCTATGGTG
>JAFYJR010000161.1 GCA_017538005.1 Clostridia bacterium
GGCGAAGAGGCGGTCGAGGAGTTTCGGGAAGGGGCCGAATTTCAGAATAGGGCAGATCTTCTCGAGGATTCCGCGGACGAAGCCTATCATGGTCTGGGAGAGTGTCTTCTCATTTTTATCATACTGATATTCAGGTAATGTTTTTTCCATATTCTTTCTCCTTTACTTGTACTGACCGTAAACATGTACGAACTCGTTTACCGCAGCGTAGTTGCGGATGTCTACATCGCCGGGGGCAAGAAGCACCTTGTCGGTGGCGAACACATAGCCTCCGTCCGGACCGCACTCGTCAACAAGGCGTTTTGCGTAATCGACGCACTCGGACTTTGAAGACTCTCTGAGCATTGCGAGAGGCATGCCGCCCATGATTGAGTGGCGTGTGCCGAATATCTTCTTTGCTTCGAATATGTCGTCGTTTTCAACTACGAAAGTTACTGAGTGATGAGGGACTTTCTCGTCAAGCATATGAAGCTTGTTCTCGCCCCACTGACCCTCGAGTACCGTGAACATGTGGCCGCCGCATTTCTGGATGTGATCCGCTATGGCGACGAAGTCATCGAGATAGAGTTCCTCAAACTGGCTGTCTGAAAGGAAAGGCGGCATATGGCAGGGATTAAGAATCCAGGGAAAGTTTTTAAGCTTCGGCTTTCCGCCTTTTACAACGCCGTTTACACCGTAATCAAGGAGCCAGGGGAGGTCCTTTATGTGAGGCGGCATTGTCATCATGAGGTGTGTCATTTTGATGAGGTCATAGCTGTATTCGGCTATGGCGTTCTTTGCGAGGATGAGATCGTCCTTGTGGCGTCTGACATCCATGACAGTGCCTTTGAATCCGCGAAGGAAGTCAAAGAAGAAGTCGAGAGGCATCTCTGCGGAACCGCCTACGGCTACCGGCATGCCGAGGAATTTCTCAAAGTAGAAGTTACCGGCAACGAGTGTTCCGGCAAATTCAAGGAAGGGAGAGAGGGAACTGAAGAAGGACTTCAGCTGCTCGTCATTTGTGCCGTCGTATTTCGGGAACTTTCTCGGGATGAATTCGTCGAGAATCCACAGGATGGGGTCTTCGGCGATTTTTTTATAGTCCTCCGGAACCATCGGACAGTCCTCTTTGTGCTGAAGGGTAACACCGTCATCAGAGGCGAAGAAAACTTCTGAGCCGAGTGTCTGTCCCATCTTTATTGAGTGGGTGAGATAGGGTACATAAGCACAGTCGAAGTATATGTCTTTGTAGATATCGCCGTATGCTTTGACGTGCTTTAAGATATGACCCTGTACATCGTTTATGGTCGTGCCCGCGTATGAGAGAGCATAGCTTTCAATAAAAGAACAGACGGGGATTCTGTCCGGGACCTTATTGTCAGCCGCATCAGTCATGCGCTTTAAACGCTCCTGATAGAGCTGTTTGTTTTTTTTGAAATCAGTCATGGCATTTTCTCCGTTTAATAAATTCCGTATGAGTGAACGAATTCGTTTACAGCGGCCAGGTTGTCTGCCTGCGCGTCAGTCGGGGCGATAAGCACCTTGTCGGTTGAGAATACGAAACCGCCGTCCGGTGCACATTCATCGACGATGCGCTTGGCGTGGTCAAGGCACTCGCCGAGTGTGGAGTCCTTGAGCATTGACTGAGGCATACCGCCCATGACGGAATTGTTCTTTGCGATTTTCTTTATTTCAACTATCCGTTCAGTCGGACAGATGAATGTTACCGAGTTGTCGGGAAGGTCAGCGAGCATTTCTATGTTCGGACCCCAGTCGCCCTCGCAGAAGGTGAGCATATGACCGCCGTGATGGTGGAGGTACTCGACCATTGTTTTGTATGTCGGCCAGTAGAAACGCTTGAACTGGTCGGGGTTTAAGAACGGAGGAATATGGCAGGGATTGAACATCCACGGGAATTCCTTGAATTTAAAGCTCTGACGTCTGATGATGCCGTTTATGAGGTTTCCGGCCATCATCGGCATTCCGGCTGAGGTTCCGCCCATCATCATATATGTCATCCGCATGAGGTCAATACAGTAGTCGAGAAGTGCGTTTACGGCTCTCTCGAACTCGTCAGGTCTTCTGCGGATATCCGTGATTGTCGGCTTGAAGCCGCGGAGATAGTCAAAGAGCATGTCTGCGGGCATCTCCGCCGAGCCGCCGACTACAACGGGAAGTTTAAGCACCTTGTTGACATAGATGTTGCCCGCCATGGTTGTGAGGGCAAACTCCAGGAAAGGCTTGAGCGAGCCGAGAAAGGCCTTTTTCTGTTTCTCGTTGGTCTGGTCAAAACCGGGGTACTTCCTGGGAATGAAGACATCCATTATCCACATTACGGGATCTTTGATAAGGTCTTCGTAGTCATCCTCGGTCATGGGACAGAACTCCTTGTGCTGAACCGTGACACCGTCGTCAGATACGAAAAAGACATCTGAACCGAGACCCTGTGAGAGTTTCAGAGCGTGGGACATGGAGGGCATAAAGGCACAGTCGTAGTAGATATCCTCGTAGATTTTGTTGTACGACTTTACGTGCTTGAATATGCTCTTCTGGGCATCTGCAACCGTGGCGTTCGCATAGGCGAAAGCGTAGGTCTCCATGAGCGCGCAAACAGGAACTCTGTCGGGGATACGGCCTGCGGCGACATCTGTCATTCGCTTTTTCCGTATTTCAAATTCTTTGTTTGCCATTTCTTTCTCCTTTGTTTGCCGAAAATATAACACTACTATTCTAACAGTTATCTCTTTCTTATTCCATAATTTTTTATGAATCTTGAATTATTATTCGTTTTATGTTAACATTCACTTGTTAATAATCTGCGTTATGTCACGGTGTATGACTGCTCTGCAGACGCCGTGATTAGGTAACCGGGTTTGAGTCCCGGGCAGTTCCCGCTACTGTAAGTGCAGGAGCAGACAACCGTGACGCGAGTCGGTCATTGGAGTAATCCGAGAAGGCTGGTTGTCCTGCGTATGCGAAAGCACAAATGCACAAGCCAGGATGTCGATAACGCATGGAAACCTGTGGGTGCGGGAGTGCATTCGACGGGTAGTGTATTTGTGAGAAAACGGTCGCAAGTTTTGCGGCCGTTATTTTTTTGGTGAAAGTATGAGTAAAAGAAATGCCTTCGAGGATTTCAATCCCGTGATAAATTTTATATTCTTTGCTCTTGCTATTGTGTTCGGAATGATTTTTATGCATCCCGTGTTTCTCGTTATCTCTGTCGTTTTGTCAATCGGATTTTATGTGACGATTGCGGGAAGGGATGCGCTGAAACTGTTTCTGATGCTGCTTCCTGTCGCGCTCGGAATCAGTCTGCTGAATCCGCTTCTCAACACTTCCGGCGAGACAGTGCTTTTCACTTACTTCGGAAGAAACTACAC
>JAFYJR010000162.1 GCA_017538005.1 Clostridia bacterium
AGATAGGCGGCGACAGCGCTGTCCACTCCGCCTGACATACCCACAATAACCTTAGACATACTTATTCACCGATGATTTTTATCAAAACTCTCTTGTCTCTTTTGCCGTCAAATTCGTAATAAAAGATCTGTTCCCATGTGCCGAAGTCAAGCTTGCCGTTCGTTATGGCAACAACGGATTCACGGCCCATGAGGCTGCGCTTTAAGTGAGCGTCCGCGTTGTCCTCAAAGCCGTTGTGGTCATACTGGTCGTACGGCTTTTCGGGGACGAGACGCTCAAGCAGCCTCTCATAGTCCCTGTGCAGACCCGACTCGTCGTCGTTGATGATTACGCTGGCGGTGATGTGCATGGGATTTATGAGACAGAGTCCCTCTTTCACACCGCTCTCGTCTATTGCCTGCTGCACATCTCTTGTAATGTTCACAAGACCGCGCCTCGTCGGCAGGTTGAAGTGTAATTCCTTCTTGTATGATTTCATAAATTTTCTCCTATTTAAGGTTGGTTTTAATCTTCAGAATGCGGGAACCCTCGTGGTTTGCCCACTTCTCAGAGTAGAGGTCGAAGTAGTTGTAACGGCCTTCTCTGCGCCATTTTTCGAAGAGGGGAACGCGCGCCCACATGCTGCTGGCAAAGCCGACGAGAGGGGAGAAGAGCGGGCCTAAAATCAGCGACTGGATGGTGTGGCCGTACTCGTGAATTAAGATGTCTCTCGCGTATTCCTCACTGCTTCGCCAGTGACCGAAAAAGATGAACATACCGAGTGTCATGGACGACTTGAACTTCCAGTATGAGACTACAGCGCCGTGGAAGTACTCGCGTTTTCTCTTCGGATTGACTATCGACAGAGCAAGGAAAAGCAGGAGTCCCGCGACATTCTGCGGCAGGCCCCAGGTAAACTGAATTATCGTATAAAGTATGTGATTTAAGCGATAATGCTTTTCCATGGCTTAAAAACCGAGGCTGTCATTTACGAGGATGACGTGGATGCGTCCCGCGTGTCTTGAGTATCTGGTGATAAGGAACTGGCAGCAGATGGTGTCAGGCGACTTGCAGTTTGCGCAGGTGCCTGTGGAAGAGCAGGGTGTACTGAGGCCGAAACGCTGCGCGTTTGTCGGCGCGGCAACGGACCTTGCTCTCTTCATGGCACCGTCAATGTCGTCACAGACTTTGTTCATACCTACGATGACTATGACCTTCTTCGGGCCGTTTGCAATGTATGAGACACGGTTTGCATTGCCGTCTATGTTTACCAGAATGCCGTCATCTGTCATAGCGTTTGCGCTTGTCAGGAAAACATCCGCGTCATAGCCTGCAAGCAGGGCTTCACGCGGCTGCATCGTCGCGCGGTCGATGAACTTATATTCACCGGATTTTACCGCGTCAACCAATCCAATCTCGACCGCGCTCATGCAGCCGCCCATAGTGACGGAACTGCCCTTGTCTATAAGGCCGAGCGCAATTGACAAAGCATCTTCCCTGCTTGCCGCGTAGTAACCTGTCATATTGCGGCTCTCAAGTCCCTTTATAACCTTCTTTGCCAGAAGTTCATTTCTCTTTACAACGTTCGGATCCATAAAATCCCTCCGGAGATTAAAAGTTAACATTAATATTTTAACACTATTGTCTGAAAAATGGTATTATATAAATAATGAACAGGAGGTACTCATATGAAAACCTTATGCCTTTACTATACAAGAACAGGTACGACAAAAGAGATAATGGAGAATATCGCAAAACTTCTGGACGCCGATGTTGCGGAATACACTGACGGTAAGGACAGAAGCGGATTTTTCGGCTATCTCGGCGCCTGTTTCGCAACCGTTAAAAACACAAAAGTAGAACTTAAAGGCGATATCGACCTTGCCGCTTATGACAGAGTCATAATCGGTATGCCCATCTGGGCAGAAGGTCCGTCAGCGCCCGGCAGAGCCTTTATCAAGGCCTATGCCGACAAGCTTCCGGACAATGTTGTCTATGTCATCGCCCGGATGGGCACCCGTGACTACAGTAAAAAAATCAAAGCGATGGACAAACTCCTCGGCAAGCCCTCTTCAGGTCAGATATCCATCCGCACCAAAGATAACGACTACCTGAAAGATGCCGCTGATTTTGCCAAAACACTTTAATATAAAAAGTAAGATTGTGTTATAATTATCCTGTATTACACTTGAAAGGTGGAATCCGATTGAACAAGCTTATTTACATTCTGAGGGAGTCGCAGTTTGCGAGGTTCCTGATACCGGCAGGCATTCTTCTGATAGTTTTCGGAATAATCATGTTCGGTGCAAACAAGAACAACCAGAACTATCTGCCGACCGAAGCGGTAGTCACAAGCGCCGAACTCGTTGAGGACGCGCATACTGATGCGGACGGCACCCATGTTGACGCGACGTACGATGTAATCGTAAGTTACAAGGTTGACGGTAAGGACTATACAACCCAACTTGGCGAACTTCCGGGCTACAAAGTCGGCGACATGACCAAGATCTACTACAATCCTGACGATCCGTCACAGATTACCCAGACCAAGAGTATGGTACTTCCCGTTGTCATTATTGTCGCGGGCGTCGCCGTACTTGCTGCCGGAATTTTCAGCGCTGTCAAAGCACTCGGCAGATACAAAAGAATGAAAGAACAGGAGGCAGCATGGCAACAATGAAGACATATCATTTAAGACCGGCAACCGGTACAGTAAAACAGGCGTTTTTCCTCGACAATGAAAACGGTGAGACTGTTTACGAGGGAAAAATGCTGAAGTTCTCGCTCCTCGGAGCATCTCCGTTTGAGTTTAAAAACTGCATCAACGGAAAGAGTGAAGAGCACAAACTGGGCAAGGTTTCAACCCTTCAGCAGGGCGGTGACGGCTGGATTTCCCTGCTGTCCACAAAGTCATCCTTCAAGTTTGACGACAAGAACATCTGGGACTATCTCCACGATCTCGGTGTAAGGATAAACTCCAGACCTTCAGGCAACAAACTCGGTATGACTTACACAGTAGCTCTTGAGGGCAATGAAATAGCCACAATAGCATCCTCTTCTCCCAAGGGTAAATCCCTCATCACAACAGATCTTTACTATGACGTAACCTGCGAAGAGAAGGACCTCGACATAGTATTCCTCGTCGCTTTCTCAATAGCCAGAACATCCCAGGTTGCATACAACTGACCCGGAGGTAACAGCATGAAAAAAGCACTCGCAATAATAATCTGCCTTGCAATGGTTTTAACATTCGCGGCCTGCAGTCCGAAGACAGACGAGCCGGATGCAACACCCGCAAGCACTGACATAATGTCAATGAAGACAGTGGGTGAAATCTTAAGTCTTGAGACCGAAACAAGCGGCTCCGGCTGGAATGACACCACATATATCTATGCCTTCACAAAGGACGGCAGATCATACAGAGTAGTGGCTGACATAACACCTGAACTCAATGCCGCTATAGGCGACCTTGATTTCCTGGATGATGATTACAACAAGAAGTTTGCCGACATTATGAAGGATGTTCCGATCAAAGAACTTGTGGATATCACAGACGGCAGAATCTCCGATGAGGATCTTGCAGGTTATGTCGGCAAGACAGGAAAGGATCTCCTTGATGCCGGCTTTGTTGAGGGCAGCAGCAGTTTCATATCTGATGATGAAATTCAGATAGAATTGGCATACGGCTACTTTGCCTATGATGTAGAGTTTGAAGGCAATGTAACCCAGGATGATCTTGATAACGACTTTGAGGCAGCCATATCAGATCTCACGGTTAAATCCATTTCTTACCTGATGCTCTCAAACAACGCAACTGACTTAGAGTAATTGTTAAAAGAGTAAATAAAAATAACGAAAGCTGCAGTCAGAACGACTGCAGCTTTTGTTTTTAAACGAAATTCAAAACCATAAAAACACATGTTAACGATATATTTTTATCATTTTTTTAAAAAAATAGTGCGATAACTTGCAAAATTCACTAAAATTGTGTAAAATATGCCCGAGGTGATTTTCATTAATCTTTATCACAGAGAAAAGTATATATCGCGGATTCGCCCGTTTTTTCATGACACAGAGATTATCAAGGTAGTAACGGGTATAAGACGTTGCGGCAAATCCAGCTTATTGCAAACCATTTCGGAAGAATTAAAAGAATCCGGAGTGGATGAAAGCAATATCCTTTTTTATAACCTCGACAAGTACGGATTTAAAAATGTTAAAACACCGGAAGCTTTGGAAAGTTTACTTTTCAGCAGTAATGCACCCGAAGGAACAAAATATGTATTTATAGATGAGATACAGAATGTTGAAAATTTTGAGCCGGTGATAGAAGCGCTCCGACTGGAAAATGAATATTCAATTTTTATTACAGGATCCAACTCGTATCTGTTAAGCGGAGAACTGGCTACAAAACTCACCGGACGATATATCGAATTTGAACTTCAGACACTCGGGTTCGATGAGTTCGAAAGCATGAAAAAGTTTTATGATATCGCAATTGAACCCGATATGCTTAAAGAGTTTGATTCATACCTTATCGGAGGCGGATTTCCCAAGGCCTTGTTTTATGACAAATTGTCAGAAAAACAACTTTATGTGAAATCCGTGCTGGAGGATATATTTGACAAGGACATAAGGCGACGCGTCAAAATAAAAAATGTTGAAGCGTTCAATATTGTCAGAAACTATGTAATCAACAATTTCGGTGCAACACTCAGCATCAGTAACATACGTGAAGATTTAAACAAATCCGGCATCAATATTACGCGTCCTACGGTCATAAAGTATATTCAGGCATTGTCAGATGCAAAAATAGTAAATGAGTGCGTAAGATTTGATATAAAATCCCGACGTTCTTTAAAAAACGAAAAGAAGTATTATCTCGCCGATTTGAGCATTTATTTTGCAATTAACACGGACAACAGAATAAACTATGGGCCGGTATTGGAAAATGTAGTATACCAATATGCCCGTTCTTTGGGTTACAATGTAAGTGTAGGAAAAATCGGAAAACTTGAATGTGATTTTATTTTGCGTAATTTACAAAATGAATATGCATATGTTCAGGTTGCCTTAACCATTATGAACAGTAAGAAAACAGAAGACAGAGAGTATCGCTCTTTGGAATCTGTTTCCGACGGATATCCGAAGTATTTAATTACCAGAAATGATTTGATTCAAAAACGAAACGGAATCAAACATGTGGATATAGTTGACTTCATACTCAGCGGCAAATATTTTGACTGACGGAGGTAATATATGAATAAAGTATACTGCTACAGCAGGTGCACAACCTGCAAGAAGGCGCTTAAGTGGCTGGACGACAACAAGATTGAGTACAAGCTCATAGACATCAAAGAAGACCATCCCGACGAGAAAACTCTTCGAAAGTACTACAAAATGAGCGGACTGCCGCTCAAGAGATTCTTCAACACAAGCGGCATCCAGTACAGGGAACTGGAACTTTCGAAGAAGCTTCCTGCAATGAGTGAGGACGAACAGTTTGCTCTCCTCGCCACGGACGGCATGCTCGTAAAGCGTCCGCTGCTTGTCGGCAAAGACTTCGTCCTCACCGGCTTCAAAGAGGATGAGTGGAAAGCCAAGCTCAAGTAAAAAAGAAAAAACAAAAAAATGAATATAAACTACAAAAAAGAACCGACTGACCTGCAATGCGGTCAGGCAGTGCTCGCCATGGTCTTAAGCAAAGACATAAAACAAGTCATAGAAGAACTCCAAAATGACAGGGAAACAACCCTGAAAGAGATGAAGTATGACCTCCGCAAATACAACGCGGAGATATCTGACGAACGCAGAGAGGTCAAAGACAAGAGCGAGTTGCCAAACTTGTGCCTCTTAAGTCTCGAGACACCGAGATG
>JAFYJR010000163.1 GCA_017538005.1 Clostridia bacterium
AAACCGCAAATATCATTGATTGTATCGCATCTGTTGAGTATATAAACATAAAGTCCCTGAAGACAAATACAAAGGGCGGCGGCATCATGCGTACCGTCGACAACAACATTCTTGTCGGTCCCGATGCCGTGGAATGCTTTGACAGGGAGGATACGTCCACTTATCCCGAAAGCATAAAAATTACTTACAACAAGCAGAAAGGCACCGTACCGCTTGCGTCAGAGCGCGACATCATCACATACTTCACCGGAATACGCGCTCCGACGTTTGAAGAGGACTTTATAATAGAATGGGGCAGAAAGTGTCCCAATATGATCCACTGCAGCGGCATACAGTCGCCGGGTCTCACGGCGGCTCCCGCAATAGCCTGCGATGTGGAGCAGATGGTTGTGGATCGCCTTGCGAAAAAGCGTGAAGTATTGAAAAAGAAGAAATGGACACCGAAGAGACGCGGTGTGCCGGTTTTGAAAAATATGATTCCGGCAAAGCGGACGGCTATGATAGCGCGTAATGCCGATTACGGCATTATCGTCTGCCGTTGCGAGGAGATTTCGAAAGGCGAAATCATCGACTGTCTCGAGAGGCCGCTTTGCCCTCCGACGGTGGATGCCGTCAAGAGACGCATCCGTCCCGGTATGGGACGGTGCCAGGGCGGTTTCTGTCAGCCGCTGGTTGCGCAGATAATTGCCGAACATGAAAACATGAAAATTTCAGATGTAAGAAAATCCTCGGCCGAATCCGTGATTCTTTACGGTGAGACGAAAGGGGGTGCCGACGCATGATCTGGACTTGTGATGTTATGGTTATAGGCGGCGGCCCCGCGGGTCTCGCCGCGGCCATTGCCGCCGACAAGGAAGGCGCTCGCGTCGTACTTGTCGAGCGTGAGGCGCGCCTCGGCGGCATCCTGAAACAGTGCATACACGACGGTTTCGGTCTTGTGCGCTTTGAAGAAAAACTCTCGGGCCCTGAGTATGCGGAGCGTTTTATAGACGAGTTCCGCTCACGCGGCATTGAGGCAAAACTTCTGACATTTGTGACATCTGTTGAACGCATAAAAGAAGGCTTCAAAATCACACTTGTCTCAAGAGACGGTGTTGAGGTTTACGAGGCCAACAGCATAGTTTTAGCCACAGGCTGCCGTGAGCGTACGAGCAAGCAGATTATGATTCACGGCACGCGTCCGTCCGGTGTCTTTACCGCGGGTACGGATCAGTACTATACAAATATGCTCGGACAGCTTCCGACAAAGCGCTGCGTAATCCTGGGCTCGGGCGATATAGGTCTTATCATGGCCCGTCGTCTGACGCTTGAAGGCGCGGAAGTTCTGGGCGTATATGAAATCAAGAATACTCCTTCAGGTCTCACCAGAAATATTCATCAGTGCCTTCATGACTACAACATTCCGCTTTATCTGTCACATACGGTGACGAGAGTATACGGTAAGGACAGACTTGAAGCCGTAGAAGTCATGAAAGTTGATGACAATATGAAAATCATACCGGGAACCGAGGAGCGCATAGAGTGCGACGCGCTTATACTCTCCGTAGGTCTCATCCCGGAGAATGAACTTGCCGAGACGCTTGAAGTGCGTATCGACAACCGCACAAAGGGTCCTATCTGTGACTCGACGCTCATGACAAATATTCCGGGCATTTTTGCGTGCGGCAACGCTCTTCATGTCAATGATCTCGTTGACTATGTTTCGGAGAGCGGTGAGATAGCGGGTAAAAATGCCGCGCATTTCAAGAGAGCGGAGGATAAGTCGATTATTCTCATTACACCGAGCGATACATTGCAATACATCGTGCCGCAGACTTTGAACCTCAACAGACCCATCGGTGATTTCGTCATTTATTTCAGGAGCGCGCGGATATACAACAATTGTGTTTTCAGACTGAAAGTTGACGGCAGAACAATTTTTGAAAAGAGATATCCGATTCTTCGTCCGCCTGAGATGGAACGAGTTGAAGTAAGTTTCAAGGGTATACCTCTTCGCGCCTCAACCGTCATCAGAGCAGAGATTGTGAGGGATGAGTAATGAGTGAAATAGTATGTATTACATGCCCTCGCGGCTGTACGATAAATATTGAGAAGGCGGGGAACGACTGGAAAGTTTCCGGCAATGCCTGCAGAAAGGGAAAGGATTTCGCGATAGCCGAAATGACTGCTCCCATGAGAACCGTCTGCACCACGGTGAAAACATCTTTCCGTCTGGCTCCCGTGCTGCCCTGCAGAGTATCCGATGAAATACCGAAGGATAAAATCTTCGATGTAATGCAGGAGATAAACAAAGTTACGGTAACAAAACAATTGAACCGCGGCGATGTAATCATAAAAGATGTTCTGGGCCTCGGTGTTGACGTAATAGCCACTTCAGATCTTTTGACACAGTTATAAGGAGCAACGCAATGGGATACAAACCTTACAAGGGCTTTGAACCGAAATGGATTAAAGACGCCGCACCCGCGGATTCGTACCGTTCGATTTTCCGCTGGGGGGACCCGAATCACTTCAAGTTCCCCAAGGAATCACTCTATAAACTCATGAAGGAGCGCCTTGACATCACTGATGATTATGTTAAGGATTACCGCTGTGACACGGGCCTTGAGCCTGTCGATTTCGGCGGTAAATACGCGCCGAAAATGGCAAAGGAGCATCTGGACTTCTTTGCGTCCGTCTATGGCGATCAGATGTCGCAGACGGACTACGACAGGCTCTCCGTAGCGTACGGACAGACTGCTTATGATCTGTATCGCATTCGTGAGCGTCAGTTTGACAGTCTGCCGGATGTTGTGCTCTATCCTTCGGAATCAGAGCAGATAGAGAAGACTGTCGAGTACTGCGCGAAGAATAAGATTCCGCTCTATGTCTACGGCGGAGGTTCTTCAGTTACGCGCGGTGTTGAACCGACCAAGGGCGGCGTTTCACTCGATATGCGCCGCAACTTCAACAAGGTTATCCGTTTCAATGAAAAAGACCAGACAATCACCGTTCAGGCGGGAATGTCCGGTCCTCAGCTTGAGGAACACCTTAACAACGCGGTCTCCGAGTTCGGCGCCAAGCGCGCCTTCACCTGCGGACATTTCCCGCAGTCTTTTGAATACTCTTCTGTCGGCGGATGGATCACCACAAGAGGTTCCGGCCAGAACTCGACATACTATGGTTGCATAACCGATATCTGTCTTCAGCAGAAGTATGCCACACCTATCGGCAAGGTCATCACATCGCCTTATCCGCGTGAGGCGACGGGTCCTAATTTAAATCAGATAATGATGGGCTCAGAGGGTACCTTCGGTGTTCTTACCGAAGCTACGCTCAAAGTCTTCCATTATAATCCGGAGAACAGGAAGAGATTCTCTTACATCTTCAAAACCTGGGACGACGCAATGGAATTTGCGCGTGAGTGTCTCCAGGGAGAATTCGGCTTCTCATCCGTCTTCCGTCTCTCAGATCCCGAGGAGACAAATATGATGCTCCGCCTCTACAATGTCGACGAGACTCCGGCACAGCCGCTTCTTGAGAAACTCGGCTACAAGGATATGGAGCGCTGCCTCTTCCTCGGTTTCACGGATGGTGAAAAGGGTTACTCAAAGAACGTAGCGAAGAACATATTCAAGGTTGCCCTGAAGCACGGCGGCTTCCCCCTTACAGGCTATGTCTGCAGGGGATGGGAAAAGGGCCGCTTTGACGACCCTTATATGCGTGACTCCCTCCATGACTTCGGTATCATCATAGATACTCTGGAATGCTGCGTAAACTGGTCAAATATGGCGCAGGTACACAGGGATGTCCGCGCCGTATGTCACGCGCTTCCGAATTGCGTTGTAACGACTCATATGTCGCACTGCTATCCGCAGGGCGCAAACCTCTACTTTATATTCATCGCCAAGATGGATACGGCAGAGGAGTTCCGCGCCTATCACAAGACGATACTTGATGCCATCCAGAAGTCCGGCGCGGCTCTGTCGCACCATCACGGCATAGGCAAGATGTTTGCGCCCTGGCTTGAGGGTTCCGTCGGAAGAACTGAATACGGCGCTTTTAAAGC
>JAFYJR010000164.1 GCA_017538005.1 Clostridia bacterium
AAGGTCTTTACAACATCCAGTTTATCGTTGATCAGAATGACGATGTCTACATCATCGAAGTTAACCCGCGTTCCTCAAGAACGGTTCCGTTCCTTTCAAAAGCCACGGGCTACAGTCTCGCAGATATCGCTACCGAAGTAATCCTCGGCAAATCACTTAAGGAACAGGGCATATTTGAACTCTATCCCAACGAGAAGAAGAGATACTATGTCAAGGTTCCCGTATTCTCGTTCAACAAGATAAAAGGTCTCGACGCGTATCTCTCACCCGAGATGAAGTCAACAGGTGAGGCAATAGGCTACGACAAGACGATAACCCGTGCCCTTTATAAAGCTCTCCAGGCCTCAGGCATGCGTCTTAAGAACTACGGCACGGTAATCGTCACACTCGCGAGAGAGGACAAGGATGAAGCCCTGCCGCTCGTACAGCGCTTCTATGATCTGGGTTATAACATCCAGGCGACACAGGGTACGGCAATATACCTCAAAGAACACGGCATCCGTACCAAGATTGTCGGTAAAATCTCAGAGGGTTCAAATGACATACTTGATGAGCTCAGGGCAGGTTACATCAGCTATGTAATCAACACGAGAACCATAAAGACCGGTATTCACAACAATGACGGCGAACTTATCCGCCGCGCGGCGATTGAGAACAATGTAACTCTCTTCACATCGCTCGATACCGTCCGTATTCTTCTTGATGTACTTGAGGAGACCACACTTACAATAAGCACCATCGACGCCGAATAAGGAGTTATATGAAACAGGAAATCTTCAAGATTGCTTCAAATACGCAGATAGCGCCGGCAGTTTACAAGATGACACTGCTCGGCGAGACGGACGCGATAACCGCGCCCGGCCAGTTCGTCGATATTAAGATTGACGGACTGTATCTGCGTCGTCCAATTTCCGTCTGTGACCTCTACGGCAACACTTTGACACTTATTTACAAGGTTGTGGGTGAGGGCACCGAAAAGCTCTCTGAGAGCCGCTCAGGCGACGAGTTGGATATTCTTACGGGACTCGGCAACGGATATGATCTGTCTCTTGCAGGCGACAGGCCGCTTCTTGTCGGCGGCGGCGTGGGTGTACCGCCGCTCCTTTGGCTCGCAAAGGAGCTGAAACTTGCCGGCGCCGCGCCGACCGCTGTCCTCGGATTCAATACTGCCGACGAGATAATCCTTGAGGACGATTTCAAAAAGTACTGCGAAAATGTCGTCGTCACAACTGTTGACGGTTCATACGGAATTAAAGGCTTTGTAACAGACGGTATGCCCGCTGATTATTCATATATCTACTGCTGCGGCCCCGAGCCAATGCTCAGAGCCGTTTACGGCGCCTCAGAAACCTCCGGCCAGTTCTCCTTTGAAGAACGCATGGGCTGCGGCTTCGGCGCCTGCATGGGCTGCTCGTGCAAAACTATAACCGGATACAAACGAATCTGCAAAGATGGTCCCGTTCTGAAGAAGGAGGAGATACTGTGGAAACAAAAGTAAACCTGTGCGGTATCGAAATTGACAATCCCGTAATACCTGCCTCCGGAACATTCGGATACGGTTACGAATTTGCGGAACTCTATGACATAAACTGTCTCGGTACCTTTTCTTTCAAGGGCACCACAAAAGAGCCGCGCTTCGGCAACCCCACACCGCGCATCGCCGAATGCACGGCAGGCCTCATAAATGCCGTAGGCCTGCAAAATCCCGGCGTTGAAGCTGTCATAAACGAAGAGTTCCCGAAGCTTAAAAAATGCTTTAACAAGCCCGTCATGGCAAATGTCAGCGGCTTTTCCGTTGAAGAATATGCATACACCTGTGAGATACTCGACAAAGAGGAGCAGGTGGGATGGCTTGAAGTAAATGTCAGCTGTCCGAATGTGCACGGCGGGGGTATGAGTTTCGGAACTGATCCAAAGTGCGCTGCAGAAGTGACAAACGCCGTCAAGGCAGTTACGACAAAACCCGTAATTATCAAACTCTCACCGAATGTCACGGACATTGTTGAAATAGCGAAAGCCTGCGAAGAGGCAGGAGCTGACGGCATAAGTCTGATAAATACATTGCTCGGCATGAGGATAGATCTTAAAACCAAAAAGCCGGTAATCGCAAATACAATGGGCGGTTTCTCGGGTCCGGCAATCAAACCCGTCGCGCTCCGAATGGTATACCAGTGTTACGAAGCCCTCAGCATACCGATAATCGGCATTGGCGGCATTTCTTCAGCGGAAGATATAATTGAGTTTATGCTCGCGGGTGCCACGGCCTGTGAAATAGGCGCGCAGAATCTCGTTGAACCATATGCCTGCAAACGCATTATTGACGAATTACCCGCAGTTATGGAAAAATATGGTATAGAAGATTTAAGTGAAATAATCGGAGGTGCTCACTGATGGGAAAAGACGTAATCATTGCCTGTGACTTCGCGAGCGCAGAAGAGACCTTCGCGTTTCTCGACAGGTTCGAAAACGAGAAACCCTTCGTAAAGATTGGCATGGAACTCTTCTATGCCGAAGGACCGGAAATTGTCCGCGAGATAAAGAGGAGAGGACACAAGGTTTTTCTCGACCTCAAACTGCATGATATTCCGAACACCGTAAAGAACTCCATGGGCGTTCTCTCAAAGCTGGATATTGATATGACCAACGTTCACGCTACGGGCACTATAGCTATGATGCAGGCGGCAATAGAAGGTCTGACTAGACCTGACGGCACAAGACCTCTTCTTGTTGCAGTTACGCAGCTTACATCCACCGATGAGGCGACGATGAAAAAGGATCTCCTCATTGAAAGATCAATGGAAGTTGTCGTCACTCACTACGCAATGAACGCCAAACGTGCCGGTCTTGACGGCGTCGTCTGTTCTCCGAAGGAAGCATCCTTCGTCCACGACCTCTGCGGCAAAGCATTCCTGACCGTAACACCCGGTGTGCGCTTTCCCGAAGATGACGCGGGTGACCAAAAACGCGTCATGACTCCCGCTGAGGCAAAAGCGATAGGTTCCGACTACATTGTCGTGGGAAGACCGATAACACAGGCAGAAGACCCTGTTGCAGTTTACAGAAGATGCGTCAAAGACTTTGTTGACTAAGGTGAAATAATGATAAACAGAGAAGAAATTTCAAACAAAATAGCGAAAGATCTGCTCTCGATAAAAGCGGTTTTTTTCCGTCCCGATGAACCCTTTACCTGGGATTCGGGAATTAAGAGTCCGGTCTATTGTGACAACAGACTGACACTTACCGCGCCGGATGTCAGAACTGATGTTGAGAATTCGCTCAAGAGTATTATCGAAGAGAAATATCCCGATGTAGAGGTCATCATGGGCACTTCGACCGCCGGCATCGCTCATGCCGCGATAGTCGGTCACCTCATGAATCTTCCGATGGGTTATGTCCGCTCCGGCGCGAAAGACCACGGCAGACAGAATCAGATAGAAGGAAGACTTGAGGCGGGACAGAAAGTCGTTGTTGTCGAGGACCTGATTTCAACCGGCGGCTCCGTAATCGAAGTTGTCGATGTTCTCAGAGAGGCCGGTGCTGATGTTCTGGGTGTTGTCTCCATCTTCACCTATGGCATGCAGAAAGGTCTCGACAGACTGAGAGAAGCAAATATTGAAAACACCTCTCTGACATGTTTTGACGAGATAGCAAAAGTCGCGGCAGAGGAGGGGTACATTAAACCTGAAGATATCGACAGGCTGCTTAAATTCAGGGATAATCCTTCAGATGAATCTTGGATAGGAGCTTAAATGAAAAAGGATTTAATTGACATCACCGACCTTACAACAGAAGAGATAGACGGACTTATAACTGTCGCGGAAGACATAATCGCTAATCCCGACAAATACCGTGAAATCTGCAAATATAAGAAGATTGCCACTCTTTTCTATGAGCCGTCAACCAGAACCAGATTCTCTTTTGAATCCGCCATGCTTGACCTGGGCGGCAGTGTCATCGGTTTTTCTTCGCCGACCGACTGCTCGGTCGCGAAAGGCGAATCTGTTGCTGACACTGCCCGCACAACCGCGTGCTTTGCGGACATAATAGCCATGCGGCATTTCAAGGACGGTTCTGCTTTTGTCGCCGCGTCAAATGTAGACATACCGGTCATAAACGCCGGTGACGGAGGCCACAATCATCCTACACAGACGCTTACCGATCTTCTCACAATTCACAAGGAAAAAGGTACATTTGAAAACCTCACCGTCGGTCTCTGCGGCGACCTGAAGTACGGCCGAACCGTACATTCCCTTATAGCCGCCATGGCCCGATACAAGGGCATTAGATTCATCCTTATTTCACCTGAGGAACTGAAGATACCCGAGGCAGTAAAAACAGAGGTACTTGAAGCAAACAGCATCCCTTATGAGGAACTGACAAGTCTGGAAGAGGCGATGCCGAAACTGGATGTGCTCTACATGACGCGCATTCAGCGCGAGCGTTTTTCTGATCCGTCCGTCTATGACAAACTGCTCGGCATATATATACTCGACAACAAAAAACTCGAGTCCGCGAAGAAGGACATGTGTATCCTTCATCCGCTCCCGAGAGTCAATGAGATAGATGTTGAGGTTGACGACGATCCGCGCGCCGCATACTTCCGCCAGGTGAGATACGGCAAGTTTATCCGCATGGCGCTGATTATGAAACTTCTTGAAAACGCGCCGAACGCTGAAGGGCCGTACATTGAAGGCGCGGAAGAGTTTCCGCCGGATGTCAAAAAATGCAAAAACCCCCGCTGTATAACAAGCATAGAACAGGGGATTAAACAGCAATTCATAAAAACGGATTCAGGTTACAGATGTATTTACTGTGACACAAAAGCATAAAATTAAGCCCTGCCGAAAGGCAGGGCTTTTAATTTTGAATTATTTCTTCTGATACTCGTCGTAATCTCTGTAGATGTCCTCGGTGTGAACGTAGTCCTCGTTCTTACCGTGGTCAGCATACCATACCTGAGCGAAGAAAGGATTGACCTTTGCGATTGCGTCATAGTTCCAGGGCATCGGCTCGCACTCAGGGCACCAGTGGCCGCCCTTGAGAACGGTGTTGAGGCTCATCTTGAACTCATGACCGAAAGCGCATCTCCACTTAACGGGAGTGTACGGATCAACAGGCTTTCTGTTGCCTACATACTCACCGCCGCGGAACTCGGCAGCGGCTTTGATCTCCTTGAGAGTAAGCTCGGTGAGAGCCTTGGACTCATCATAGCCGTGATCAAGCTTGAACTTCTCGGCCTCTTCAATCTTGCGAGAAGGAGGAGTGAGATCCCAGTCAGCCCAGTCAGCTGAAAGCTGCTTGTAGTGTTCCATACCGAAGGACTTGGTATCGCCCCAGAAAGCGTTGAGACGCTCAGTGTTGTTCTCCTTAATCCATGTGCGTGTACCGAATCTCTTGTCCTTGGCAATCATGCCGAGACCCTCACGGGCAAGGAATGAGATGCCGGGGAGACGGGTGAGGCAGGAGAGCTTATAGAACCACGGAACTGTCTTCGCCATATTAGCGAAATACTTCTCTGCGGGGATGTTCTGACGGAAGTGAAGATAACTGTCAAGAAGATCCGAGTCAGCATACCACTGGCCGTGGAAGTTTCTGTCAACAAACCAGTTGGGCTTGAATACGCGCTTGGAAGCGTCGTGGCCCATGCCGATGGCGTCGAGGAGGAGGTCCTCAAACTCGTAGAGAGTGATTCTGTAGGAATCGCCTGAACCGATGTTGTAGAAGTTTCTGTAGAACTCCTCAGGGATATCGTCAGAGCAGAAGTGCTCCATAAGGATAGCTGAATCGTCAACCGTTGCCCACTCAAGTACATCGTTCATCGGAACGTGGAACATAATCGGGTCCATGTTCTTTAAAATTTCCGGATAGAGGATACCGGACTGACGCATTGATACCCAGTACTTAAGACCTGACTCGGCGAATACGCGCTCTGCGCGAACCTTTGAGATAGCATAGTGGTCATATACGGAGATCTTAAGCGGGTCACCTGTGCGGCCCCAGTGGATGCCGTACGGACGGTTACCTGTCTCGGCAACTGTACCGATGTAGACGACACGGATTGCATCGGGATCGGGCTGCTCTTTGATAGCCTTTACGATGTTCTCAGCAGCAAGTACATTTGTCTTGAGTGTCTTCTTCGGATAGTAGTCAGCCGCAGGGGATACGAGACCGCCGATGTGGAGTACGTATGAAGCGCCTGTTACACACTCGAGAATGCTGTCATAGTTGTTGAAGTCGCCCCAGACGATCTTTACACGGGGATCGCCGAGGAACTGCGCAAACTTCTCTCTGTTCTTCGTAGAATCACGGAGAAGGACAACGATGTCGAGGTCAGGACGGTTGTCATAAATCTGTTTGAATGAATGCCAACCCATGTTACCGGAAGCACCGGTAATGAATACCTTTTTGTTTGCCATGGTTTTTCCTCCAATATGTTTTTAACAAAAATTATTGCCCAAGTATTTTAACACAAGCGTGTGTGTAATTCAACAAACATAAATCAGATGGTGAAATCCTCAACGGTGTAATCCTTGCCGAACTTAGGTCTTCTGGACTTGTTTGAAGGTATCAGAAGCAGCAGGGCAAGGGACACGAGATTTGCCGTAACAACTATAGCCAGGTAGATATAGGAGTTCTGGCACGCATAGCGGGCAATGTAGCCTGCATAAGGTATCGCGAGTTTTACCTGACCCACGAACTGGTCCTCATTTACGGTGTATTCGCCCTTCTTATCACTTACTGTCGCGATGTTGTTACCGTCTATAACATCTACACTCTTGAGCAGCGCGACTGAACGGGTATCCTTGGTCGTGACGACGGGGGAGCCGAGCTCGATGCCGTTAAAGTCGGAATACTTGATCAGAATGACATGATCCTTTGTAATGGTCGGACTCAGGTTGCTGTTGTAAACCGTCGCGAAACGGTAATTCGCAATCGCATAGTCGGAGAAAGAAGTCGAGAAGAGATAGGAGACGAGACTTACAATACCGACAAGGAGCGAGAGCACAAGGAAAATCCAGAGAAATACGCGTATGAAGGTGCGTATGGGGGATTTCTTGTAAACGGTATGGTTCTTCGGAATGACATCCTCATCGGAAAAGTCTTCGTAATACTCAGGCTCGGGAGCCGGAGCCGCGACAGCGGGAGCAAAATCTTCAGCTGTATAAGCGGGTTCCGGGTATGAGGGAGCCTCATCGCGATAGCCGTATTCGGCGGCGCGGTCGGTGGAGGCGAACTTCGCGAGCTCATCCTTAAGGTCCGCGATTTCCGCTTCAAGCTCTTCAATACGGTCCGCGTTGTTTTCAGAAACTTTGATCCTTTTCGCAAAGGAGACGCAGTCCTTATAGAGTTTGTCATTTTTGGCTCTGAGTTTCGCGTTTTCTTCCCTCAGGGCTTCAAGTTCGTCTATGATTTCGGGCATATTTTCTTACCTCCCGTGTTAAATTCGTAACATTAATATTTTATATATATTTTATTGAAATTGCAAGCCAAATAAGTTATTATATTGTGCAAAAGGAGGGGTTTTATGTACACAAGTCTTGCGGATCTCCTCAGCGAAATCAAAAACAGCGGCAAGGACTGGATAAAGTCCCAGATCAAAGTCTCCGCTCTCACATTTCTGCTCGTGATGATCGGTCTTTTCATCGCAGATGCAGTCTGTGAAAAGAAGTACGGTTCGGGCTTTGTACCGGATGCTCTGATACCGCTTATAGCGATTTTCATCGCAACAGTTGACGCGATTCCCGTACTGGGTGTAAGTATCACCATGCTGCCCTGGGCAGCCCTTGAGACCATCTTTGCCGAACCCCGCACAAAAGGTCTTGCGATACTCCTTGTCTTCATCTGCGTTATGGTTATCAAGCAGATTTCCGAACCCTTCATTCGCGGAAAGACACTCGGCGTAAGCCCGCTTGAGGAAGTCGCCGCCGCGGCAGCGGGATGGGTTGCGTTTTCTTTCCTCGGCGCCCTCGGTTCCGGCCTTGGTGTAATAGTTGTTCCGATTCTTTACACTGTCGGAAAGAAAGTTTACATAAGCACCCATTCACAGACATATTTTACGAAACAGAACGAAAGACGCGCGGTAGACGGCAGACGCTCCGGCGCTGTTGATATCACTGACGAAGTAGAGGATGTAACCGAAAATGAGTAATTTGCTCTCACAGATTGAACAGGGTTATCCGAAGTTCTCAAAGAGTCACAAACGAATTGCGGATTTCATCCTGCATAATTACGAAAAGGCCGCTTACTGTACCGCTGCCAGACTCGGCGCCGAAACCGGCATCTCCGAGTCGACCGTAGTACGGTTTGCGACTCATCTCGGTTTTGAGGGCTATCCGGAGTTTCAGGCGGCCCTGCAGGACGACATAAAAAGCAAGCTGACCACCATCCAGCGTATGGAAGTCGCGGACCTCAAGATGTCCGACTCGGACGTTCTTGACAGAGTCATGCGCCGCGACCGCGAGGCCATAAAGGAGACTCTCGAGAACATCTCGAGAGAGGACTTCGCCGCGGCCGCGAAAGCCGTAAACGGCGCCGAAAGGATATACATCCTCGGTGTCAGAAGCGCCGCGCCGCTTGCTGACTTTATGTACTTCTATCTGAAGATGATTTACGACAATGTTGTCCTTATCACCAGCGCGAGTTCCTCGGAAGAGTTTGAAAACATCTTCAAAATCAGAAAGACTGACGCCTGCATAGCCATAAGTTTCCCGCGTTACTCAAAGCAGGTTGTATCAACTTTGAAATATGCCAAAGACAAAGGCGCGACCGTCGTTGCCATTACAGATTCCGAAACTTCGCCCATAGCCGCTCTTGCCGACTTTACGCTTACGGCAAAGAGCAATATGGCTTCATTCATGGATTCACTCGTCGCGCCGCTCAGTCTGATAAATGCCCTTATTGTAGAGATGACTCTCGACAGGAAAGACGATGTTCACAACACCTTCTCGGAACTTGAGAGCATCTGGGACAAGTACGGTGTCTATGACACGGAGGATACTGCCGATGAGTAAAGTCGGTGTCATAGGTGGCGGCCCTGCCGGCTGCCTTGCGGCCTGTACCGCCGCGCTGTGGAGTAACGATGTTACCCTCATTGAACGCAACGGCAAGATAGGCCGCAAACTCCTCATTACGGGCAAGGGCCGCTGCAATGTGACAAACGCCTGCCCCGACATTAAAGGTTTCATCAGCAATGTTCCCGTAAACGGCCGTTTTCTCTACAGCGGTCTGTATAAGTTTATGACGTATGACACCATGACTCTGTTTGAAGAACTCGGTGTCCCGCTTAAAGTCGAGAGAGGAGACAGGGTATTTCCCGTTTCAGACAAATCCTCCGACATTGTCGACGCGCTCTATGGTTATCTGAAAAGGTCCGGTGTCAGAGTCATCTTTGACACAAGGGTAACCGACATAAAACATGACAATAACCGTTTTCAGGTTGTCTGCGAAGGCGATAAAACCTTTTTCTTCGACAGACTGATCCTCGCCACAGGTGGCGCTTCATACGGTGCTACGGGCTCCACAGGCGACGGCTACGCCTTTGCCCGCGCCCTCGGTCACACCGTGGTCGAACTGAGCCCTTCGCTCGTCCCGATAGAATCTGACGACTCATGCTGCAAAGAGATGCAGGGTCTTTCGCTTAAGAATGTCGGCATCCGCATTCTCGCGAACAGAACCGGGAGGACAGTATACAGCGACTTCGGCGAAATGCTTTTCACACATTTCGGTGTTTCCGGACCGACCATTCTCAGCGCGACGTCGCATATCCGTTCCGTAAGTCCGGGACAGTATACATTGTTCATCGACTTAAAACCCGCACTTACAGAAGAGCAACTGGATTTCAGAATTCTGCGCGATTTCTCTGAGCAGACGAACAAAGACTTCAAGAACTCGCTGGGGAATCTTCTGCCCTCGAAAATGATTCCGGTTATTGTTGAACGCAGCGGTATCGATCCCGCTAAGAAAGTAAACCAGATAACAAAATCAGAACGCCTTGCTCTCGTATGTCTGCTGAAGAACTTCCGTATTGAACTCACGCGGCTTCGTCCGCTTTCGGAAGCGATAGTTACCTCCGGCGGCATAGACACGAAAGAGATTGATCCGAAGACAATGGAATCAAAACTCGTTCCCGGTCTGTATTTCGCCGGCGAGATTATAGATGTTGACGCATACACAGGCGGTTTTAATCTTCAGATTGCTTTCACAACCGGCTTTGTGGCGGGCAATTCACAAAAGGACTCAAGAGGTGAGAGAATGTTTAACATAGCGATAGACGGCCCCGGCGGTGCAGGAAAGAGCAGTATCTCCAAGGCCGTCTCGAAAGAACTCGGCTTTATCTATGTTGATACCGGAGCTCTCTACAGAGCTGTGGGACTCTACTGTCTCAGAAACGGTATAAAGACCGATGACACGGAAGCTGTTACCGCCGCTCTTGAAAATGTTGCGGTGGATTTCACATACATTGACGGTGAACAGCGCGTGACGCTGAACGGGGAGGATGTCTCTGAAGACATACGACTTCCCGAAGCATCCATGGCCGCTTCGAACGTTTCCGCGATTCCCGCGGTTCGCGAGTTCCTTCTTGAACTGCAGAGAAAAATCGCGAGAGAGAAAGACGTCCTCATGGACGGCCGCGACATAGGAACCGTCATATTGCCCGACGCACAGCTTAAAATCTTCCTTACCGCTTCTCCCGAAGTACGCGCAAAGAGGCGCTATGACGAACTCATTGCCAAGGGCAAGGAAGTGAACTTCGACGATGTACTCCGCGAGCTCAAAGAGCGCGACTGGCAGGACTCCCACAGGGAGACAGCCCCGCTGAAACAGGCGGACGACGCGGTACTCGTCGATACATCCGACATGACATTTGATGAAGTAAAAGAAACAATAATCCGGCTTTACGAGGAGAGAAAAAATGGCTGAACAGATTATCACTAACAAGGACAGACTCAAGTTCTACAACGAAAAAGAATACCACTACAATTGGGACAGGAAGCTCAAAGACATGAGCTGGAAATACACGGTTTTTTACCCGATAGTAAAGGCTGTCTGCAGATTCAAATTCGGTGATTTTGAATATCACGGAACTGAAAATCTTCCGAAAACCGGCCCGGTTATGATATGTTCAAACCATGTCGCCGGTCTTGATCCGATTGCATTAACCGGAATTCTTTACAGAGACCATAACATGAGAAATCTGTACTTTATGGCGAAAGAAGAGTTCTTCCATACTTTCTACACGAAAATCCCGCTTCTTGTCCTGGGCGGTTTCCCGGTAAAACGAGGCACTGCCGACAGGGACGCTCTTGAATTTTCAATCAGGATTCTCAACGAAGGCAATTGCCTTCTTGTTTTCCCTGAAGGCACAAGGGACAAGACCCGTTCGCGTCCGAAGGTTGAAAACGCAAAAGCCGGTATGGCTCTGATTGCTCGTGAGACAAAGGCGGATATCGTACCTATGTCTGTCTACAGAGGACCTACGGTAAAGGGTCAGAAGGACAAATATGTCATTCGCCTCGGCGAAGTAATTCCTTTTGAGGAACTCGGTCTCGGTGAAAAGCCGAAATCAAGGGAACTTAAAGAAGCAACAAATCTCGTTATGGAGCGCATCATAGAATTATGGGACAAGGACGGCCAGCAGAAATAAGACTCGCCGAAACCGCCGGATTCTGTTTCGGCGTTGAACGGGCGATAAACGGCGCGCGTGAATTTGCCGCCGACAAAGACAGGACTAACATCTACTGCCTTGGTGAATTGATTCACAACAATGTAATCAATTCAAAACTCAGGGCGGACGGTGTTCGTATTGAAGATGATTATCACAAAATCCCCGAACATTCGCATGTCATAATCAGAGCTCACGGAGTTTCCAAAGAGGTTTATGACTATTTTGCGAAATCCGATATCGACTACATTGACATGACCTGTCCGTTCGTCACGAGAATCCACAAAATCGTATCCGAAATTCCGAAAGAGAATTCTTTCCTGCTCGTGGCGGGGGATGAGAACCATCCCGAGGTTATCGGAATCTGCGGTTTTGCCGAATGTCCGTATCGTGTCTTCAAAAATGCTGACGAACTGAAGGCTATACTTACTGAATTTTCGGACACTTGTCCCGATACTCAGGCATTTTTTGTCTGTCAGACTACTTTTTCAGTAACAGAGTGGGAAAAATGTTTAAAAATAATAAATTTATTATGTACAAGCCCAACTGTTTTTGATACAATATGTAAAGCTACGCAGGAAAGGCAGTCCGAGGCAGAGCGTCTTTCCAAGGAGTGCGATGCTATGGTAGTCATCGGGTCTTCACACTCCTCAAACACTGTGAAGCTTTACAACATCTGCAAAGAGAATTGTAAAACATGCCTCATCGAATCGGCAAAGGAACTGGACGCAAACTTCCTAGATGGCGCAAAAACCATCGGTGTCACGGCGGGAGCCTCGACACCTGCCACAACAATAAAGGGGGTACTTGAGACGATGTCTGAAGTAGAAAACAAAAATCTGAATGGTGCGGAAGACTTCGAGGCAATGCTCGAGGAGTCTTTAAGCAACATGAGTACCGATCAGAGGGTAAAGGGCGTTATCGTAGGCGTTACACCTTCTGAGATCCAAATTGACATAGGAAGGAAGCAGACCGGTTATATCGCATACACCGAGTGGAGTTATGATCCCACGGTTGATCCCGCCGAAGAGGCAAAAGTAGGCGATGAGATAAACGTTGTTATCATGAAGACCAACGACGTTGAAGGCACGATTATGTGCTCAAAGAAGCGCTATGACAGCTCAAATTCATGGGACGAACTCGAAGCGGCCATGGAAGCGGGCGACAAGATAGAAGGTACTGTTACCGACGTCATCAAAGGCGGTATCATAGCAACAACACAGAAAGGTGTCCGTGTATTCATTCCCGGTTCACTTACCGGCATTCCGAAGGATGCCCCGATGGACGAACTCAAGAACACAAAGGTTGCCTTCAAAATCATTGAAGTCAACAAACAGCGCAGACGCGCAGTCGGCTCGATAAAAGCCCATTCTTCATCTGCCCGCAAAGAGGCTCAGGAAGCTTTCTGGGCTCAGGCAGAAGTAGGCCAGGTTTACACCGGCGTAGTCAAGTCACTTACAAACTACGGCGCTTTTGTCGACATCGGCGGAGTTGACGGCATGATCCACATCTCCGAACTCTCCTGGAAGCGCATCAGACATCCTTCCGAGATTCTTAATGTCGGCGACACCGTAGAAGTATTCATCAAATCCCTTGAGGACAACAAGATTTCTCTCGGCTACAAGAAAGACGAGGACAATCCCTGGGTTATCCTGAAGAACACCTATTCCGTTGGCGATGTAATCGACGCCAAGATTGTCGGCATGACAACTTTCGGCGCGTTTGCAAATGTCATTGACGGCATCGACGGTCTCATCCACATCTCTCAGATTGCCAACAAGCGTATCGAGAAGCCGCAGGATGTTCTTAAAGTCGGCGACACGGTAACTGTTAAGATTACCGAGATTGACTACGACAAGAAACGCGTAAGTCTCTCCATCCGCGCGCTCCTTCCTCCTGAGGAAGAGCCGGAAGAGGAAGCCGCCCCGGCAGAGGAGACTCCCGCTGAGGAAGCTCCCGCTGCAGAGGAACCCGCAGTTGAGAAAGCTCCTGTTGAAGAGCCCGCAGTTGAAGAGGCTCCCGTTGAGGAAGCTCCGGCTGAAGAGCCTGCTGCTGAAGAGGCACCCGCAGAGGAAGCTCCGGCTGAAGAACCTGCTGCTGAAGAAGAAGCAAAAGAAGCTGAATAAAAAAGAAAAAGGCAACTTTTACGAGTTGCCTTTTTCTTTTGAGGATTAAATGCTTGATTTTGAACTGACTGAAAAAGAAGATGTCTGGACACATCTGAAAAACTCCGAAAAACCCGTTGTTCTTTTCGGTATGGGTAACG
>JAFYJR010000165.1 GCA_017538005.1 Clostridia bacterium
AGGATCTCTCGAAGAAGGGAATAGTCTGTGTCGGCATTCCCGGCACAATAGACAACGACATAGCCTGTACTGACAATACAATAGGCTTTGATACCGCCATAAACACCGTTATGGAAATGGTCGACAAAGTCCGTGATACAACAGAGTCACACTCGCGCTGCTCCGTTATAGAGGTAATGGGCCGCGACGCGGGTTACATCGCTCTTTATTCAGGTATTGCCGTAGGTGCGACGATTATTCTCGTGCCTGAGATACCTTATGATATGGACAAAGATGTAATTGATGTCATGAAGCGTACGGTTGCAACCGGCAAACGCCACTTCGTAATAATCCTCGCAGAGGGCTGCGGAGACGTACCCGCCATGGCGAAGGAAATTCAGGAGAAGACAGGTATAGAGACCAGAGCCACAATCCTCGGCCATGTACAGCGCGGCGGCTCGCCCACGGTACGCGACAGAGTTTTAGCTTCCCGTATGGGCAACTATGCCGCCCGCGTGCTCCGCTATGATGACAGAAGCTGTATTGTCGCGGAACATGCCGGAACGATTGTTGATTACCCTATAGACAAGGCGCTTTCGATGACAAAGTCGCTTGACATAGATGTCTACAGAACAGCACACGAGATATCCATCTGATAAGAACAGGAGAGACTGAATGACATTTCAGAATGTGGCCACCCTCATAGGCGGTATCGCGATGTTCATCTTCGGCATGAACTCGATGACCGACAATTTGAAGGAGATGGCGGGCGGTTATCTTAAAAAGATACTCGCGAAACTTACCGAAAAACGCGTTGTTGCCGTACTGGTCGGCGCAGGTCTCACGGCGCTCATACAGAGCTCGAACGCCATATGCTCAATGGCCGTAGGCTTCGTAAACGCCGGACTTATGCAACTTGAGCGCACGGTCGGTATCATAATCGGTGCCAAGATAGGTACAACGATCACCGGTCAGCTCATCGCTTTCCACATTTCCGACTACGCGACCATACTTATCTTCGCAGGCGTCTTTATAACAATGTTCATAAAGAATCAGAAGATAAAATACTTCGGCAATGTAATCGCAAGTCTCGGTATTTTATTCCTGGGACTCGGTATGATGTCGAGCGCCATGGTACCTCTCCGTGGCATGGAGTCTTTCCAGAAGATTATCGCAAGCCTTGAGAACCCGATTCTCGGTGTTCTGTTCGGTGTCGCGTTCACCGCGGTTATGCAGAGCGTATCGGCGTCAGTCGGTATCTTGCAGATGATGCTCCTTGCCGGAGCGATGGACTTCCGTCCCGCGCTTTACATAATGCTCGGTATGAACATCGGCGCCTCAATTGCCCCGATTCTCGCTTCAATAGGCGGCAGAAAAGACGCGAAGCGCGTTGCTGCAATTGTTGTAATAATCGAAACACTCGGCGCGCTTGTCTTTATGGCAATAATCCTTCTTGCGCCGCAGACTGTGGGACTCATTCAGTCCACATCTTCGGATCCCAGCCGTCAGATGGCGAACGCGAACTCACTCTTCAGTATTCTTATGTGCTTCGTCACATTCCCGATTGCGAACCAGATTGCCTGGCTCTCACGAAAGATTATCCGCGGTGAGGATAAGGAACAGGAGGACGGCAAACTCGAGTACATCACTGAGGCCGGTCTGTCATCCGCCGTTACATGCATTCCCCAGATTGACGCTGAGGTCCGCCGCATGCAGGATCTGACAAAACAGAACCTGAAGATCGCCACGGATACATTCTTCTCGGATGTGCCGTACGACAAGTCCAAGTTTATGAAAGTCGAAAAGACTATCGACTTCCTCAACAAGGCAATAACGGATTCCCTTATCCGCTGCTCCTCGCTGAACCTTTCCGAAAAAGACGCGAGTCACATAGGTCATCTTTTCCATGTTACAACTGACCTTGAGCGTATAGGCGACCACGCGGAGAACATTATCGATTACGCGAATAGGATGATAGAGGAGGACAAGCCCTTCTCACAGCCTGCGCAGCTTGAACTGAAAGAACTTGTAACCAAGGTTATCAACATACTAAACGACGCGTGCGTCCATCTCTTTGAACCCTCACAGGAGGCATACAACAATATTTACCTCCAGGAGCAGGAGATAGACGATCTCGTTGACAAGATGAAGGACAACCATGTTGAGCGTCTGCACAACAGGGAGTGCCATTCCTCACAGGGCCTCATCTTCGTTGAGACTCTCACAGACCTTGAGCGTGTGGCTGATCACGCCCTGAACATTGCACAGGCCGCAAACGTCCGCTACTACTACGACGGACCCGGCGCACCGCCCGTAAATACCGCTACACTGTGATTCTTTGTGAATGTTGCACAATTGACAAAAGAATAACAAATAATTTTTGTAAAATTTGTTGACACATATTGAAAATGGTGTTATAGTGTAGACAAGAAAAGGTTCCGAATCCTAATAAGAAAGGATTGAGTCCAATGTACAATCGAGGTTTTAACCAGTAAGACTTAAAACGGAGTTAGCAAAGAAACCTGTTTAAACTGAAAGGGTGAGTCCAAAGAACAGTTAAGTCTTTTCCCGGTATTAAACTGAGAGGTAAACTCCAATGAAATAGTCAAAAAGGCGGCAACGTTAGTTGCCGCCTATAATTTTTTTATTCACATAACTTACTTGAATTAGGACTGATATTAGATTAAAATTATTTATTATGAATACTAAACCAAGTCCCATACGGCAAACGGTGCTGCCGCTCGTCGCGGCTTTCATCTGGGGCTCCGCCTTCGTCGCCCAGTATCTGGGCGCGGACAGAATGCCGCCGTTTGCCTTCAACACATTCAGAAATCTCTTCGCGGTTCCTTTTCTTGTCGCACTCGTTTTTGTATTTGACGCGATAAGAAAGAAGAACCCGAACTTTGAGCCGGATTACTGCCATTCAAACAAAGAGATGGTCAAAGGCGGAATCCTCTGCGGCATAACGCTCGGCATCGCCATGAACTTCCAGCAGCTCGGTATACTCTCGGGCGCCGGCAAGGCGGGCTTCCTGACGGCAATGTACATCGTCATAATTCCGATCATCGGTATGGTGATAGGAAGGAGACAGCCGTTTAAGATCTGGCTGAGCATCTTCATAGCCGTAATAGGACTTTATCTCCTCTGCATTAAAGAGGATTTCAGTATAGAGAAGACGGATATCTATCTTCTTCTCTGCGCGCTCACTTACGCGGTGCAGATGACCTTTGTCGATCACTACTCACTCCGCGTTGACGCGGTTCGTCTGTCCTGCTGCGAGTTCGCGGTGGCAACGGTACTGTCTGCGGTGTTTATGCTTGCGTTTAAGCAGATTCCCGACGCGGAAATGATCAAAATCTCCATGGGACCTCTGCTCTATACGGCAATTCTCTCAAGCGGAGTGGCATACACACTTCAGATTTTCTCACAAAAA
>JAFYJR010000166.1 GCA_017538005.1 Clostridia bacterium
AGGCATGCCTTTCGTGGGCAGGTCGGGAAAACTTCTGGATGAAACCTTAAACAAATACGGTCTTTCAAGGAACAAAAATATCTACATCGCCAACATGGTCAAGTGCAGACCGCCGGAAAACAGAGACCCTAAAAAGGACGAAGTTACGGCCTGTATCGACTTTCTGAAAGCACAGATAGAAGCAGTGAATCCCAAAGTTGTCGTCTGTCTCGGCAGGGTGGCCGCCTCATATTTTCTGGGCAAAGACTTCAAAGTCACCAAACAGCACGGCGAATTCAAAGAAATAGACGGACGCCTCTTCACCGCAACTTTCCATCCCGCCGCCATCTTACGGAACATAAACAATAAACCGCTCTTTGAGGCGGACATAGAAAAAATAAAAAACTCCGCAGAGTGATCTGCGGAGTCTTTTTTTTGTTTCAGTTTTTAGGTACCGGAGGTACATCGATTACGAGGTCGCTTAAGGGGAAGCTGCAGCACGGATGGATGTAGCCGTATTCGATGTCGCCTATACGACGGCCGTCAACACGCTTCGGCGTGTATACTTCTCCCTTGAGAAGTTGCGAATGGCACCATCCGCAACGGCCGCTGCGACATCTGTTTGGCGCATCAATGCCTGCGGCTTCCAACGCACGGAGAACGGAGGTGTTTGCGTCGCAGGGGACCTTATGTTCCTTGCCCTCTGTTCTCACGGTGATGGTGTATTTTGCGTCCTTTTTACCTTTGTAGCCTCTGTCCTTTGTGGGGTTGAAGTATTCTCCGAACAGTTCATGGCGTACATACTTCGGTCTGATTTTCAGAGCCTTGATTTCCTTGTCGACGAAGGTGTACATCGCCTGAGGGCCGCAGAGGAAGAGGGAGTAGTCCTCATCTTCTGGTGCGACGCTCTCGATAAGTTTTGCAGTGATGAAACCGTATTTGCAGCCCTTCGCTCTCTGCTCACTTAAGACATTTATGAGTTTTATCTTCGGGCAGGTTTCGCTTAAAGCTTTGAGTTCATCAGTGAATACTGCATCCTTCAGAGTGCGGCTGCCGTAGAGGATGGTGAGGTTGAAGTCTTCGTCGCCGTCCGCTATGGCATAGGCCATAGAGCGAAACGGGGTGATGCCGCTTCCGCCGACAATGCCTATTACATGTTTCGCATCCCGCAGCGGCTCATATGTGAAGTCGCCCTGCGGGTCGGACGCGACGACTTTGGTGCCGACCGTCCAGTTGTCGAGCATATAGTTTGAGGCAATGCCGCCCTCGGTCCTTTTGACTGTGATACAGTAGTGGTTTTCCCTGCTCTTTCTCGGTGAAGAGGAGAGGGAATAGGGACGGGTAAAGCGGATGTTGTCGTCCTTATAGGAGATTGAAATGTAGGAACCGGCGGAGAACCACGCGAGACTCTTTGTGCCCCGGGCCGTATCAGGCGCAAGAACAAAGGTCTTGACATCCTCTGCCTGGTCGATTATCTTTTCCACCTTAAGGTACTGAGATGTCGGATGAAGCGCGTCCGCAAGTTTGTTTACAGGATAATCGCCGAGCGCTTTGACAGGAGTGTCAGGAGCCTTTGCGACTTCTATGACACGCTTGACCGCGCTTAAAACAAAGGGGTAAAGAGGGAGTTTGGGTATTAATGATTTTGCCATTTACTTTCCCTCCTTTATCTCTTTTATTACTTCTCGTGCCATTATCTCACCGGTTATGAAAGCGGACGGATAGCCGTCGCCTCGGAGTGAGTGGCCGCCGCAGAACTTCATGTTCTTGACGCGGTTTTCGAGATCCTTGAATACTACGCGGTTTACCACATTGTCCCAGGTCTGGCTCATATATCCGTAGATAGTGCCGTTCGGTGTAGAGAGATATCTCGCGAAAGTCACCGGTGTGGCAACCGAGATCTCCTCGATATGGGACATGATGTCGATACCCGTGACTTTTTCATAGTCTTCGATGTATTTTTTCGCGAGATCATTCTTGTATTTCTTGTATTCCTCGGGTTTTAAGTTCTCCGGGAAATCACCGTCAAAATACGGGATGGTGAAGAAGAGCATTGAAGTGCCTCTGGGTGAGCAGTCGGGGAGCACGGTGTTTAAGCAGTTGACAATGTAGAAACCATAGTCTTTTCTGAGCTCGTACTGAATATCGGCATCTTTGTCCTGAAGAACGAAAACGCTGTAATCGTCAATGCCGAGCTGCTTTGCCGACGCGTCGAGTCCGAGGTATACACATCCGACGGACATGCCCATCTTTCTCGCGTTGGCAAGTTTTCTCATCAGCTTTTTCGTAAATCTGCCGCTTGAGAGGTTCATTACGTTGTTCGGGATAATGTTTGAAATTATCTTTTTGGCGTAAAGTTTTTCTCCGTTGGCAATAACGCCTGTCGCTGCGCCTTTATCATCATACAGGAATTCGGTGACCGCGCTGTTGTAGCGGATTTCACCGCCGTTTTCCTGAATGACTTTAACCATGGCAAGCGACATGCCGTGCGAGCGGTCACGCGGGATGTACGGTTGTGCCTGGGCATAGGCCGCAAGGAGACTTATGAAGTGCATGGAGTTTAAGTCACGCGGCGGGTCGCCCAGATAGCCCCAGTAGGTGTTGGTCAGCGACTTTGCTTTTTCCGAAAGACCGAGTGAATCAAGGAGCTTGTTCGTGCTGCTGCCGGCGGCCCTGATAAAGTCACCGTACTTCGTGAGAAGCGTTATCGGGTTCATACCCGTAACGCCGCCGCATTCATCCATATATATTTGCGCGGCATCGAAGAGATCGTTGAGTTCAAAGAGAAGTTCCATCTGACGGCGACAACCCGGGGCCGCCTCATCCATGGAATCAATGAATCCCTGTCTCGTGGATTTTATTTTGTGGTCATAGCCGTCATTGCCTTTGCAGATTACACGGTAGAGATAGTCCTCTTTCAAAAAGTCGGTTTTAACACCGAGGTCGCGGTAGATGTGGACCATAGACCGCATTTTCGGATGGGTTGAATCGGCGCAGAGTTCGTGCAGCGACGGTTCAAACTCGAACCGTCCGCGCACGAAACTCGTGGCGCAGCCGCCGGGCAGGTTGTGCTTTTCAAGCACAAGAACCGAGAGTCCGGCTTTTGCGCACGTCGCGGCGGCACAGAGGCCG
>JAFYJR010000167.1 GCA_017538005.1 Clostridia bacterium
AAGGATATCCGTATAGAAAACGGCAATTCCGACATTCCTTTCGATACCGAAAAAGGAATCATCGTCGGAAACATCCGTATGGGCTTCGGCCACTATCGTATCTCAATGGCCATGGCCTCAGCCGCTCACGCCCTGGGCTATCAGCCGTACTGGATGGATCTCAACTCCTATCCGGACACTACCTGCACAAAAGTCATAAGCAATCAGAACGACCTTTATTCCATGGGTTCACGCATTTCTCAGAAGAGCAAACTCTTCAACAAGTTTTTCTGGGAGCCCATGAACTACGAGGGTTTCCGCAAACTCTCATACAACTGCTCCGACCAGAAAAACGCCGAACTCATGGCGCCGGTATTCAAAAATGTTCCGAAAGACATTCCTGTAATCGGCACACATGTCTGGCCCGCGCAGGCCGCGATACACGCGGGCATGAAGTATGTTGTGAACGCCATACCGGACAACTGGCCGATGGCCCTTCACCTGTCCGAAGGCAGCGTTCACACCATCCAGACTCACTACGCATATCAGGGCTACCGCGTGTTAAACGGCATGCGCGGTGAAGAGGTATTGAACCCCATGCCCGAGGACAGCCTCGTATATACAGGCCACTACATTGACGATGAACTCGTTAAGAATATCGAGTCCGACTGCGCCGCGCGCATGGCAAGAAAAGAAAACGGCAAGCCCATGCGTTTTCTTCTAACAATAGGCGGCGCCGGCGCGCAAAAGGAAATCTTCGCAGCAATAATCAAACACCTTCTTCCCCTCATAAAAGAAAACAAGGCAGCCCTCTATGTAAATGTCGGCGACTATAAAGGCGTATGGGATGACCTTGTAAAAGAAATCAAAGGACTTAAAGATATCTCAACTGAGCATTTTGAAAACTGGGACGAAACACAGAAATTTACAGAAGATGCTCTCACAGGCGATGTTACAGGCGTTCACGCCTTCTACCACAGCAACATCTTCCAGGCAGTGTATGCGACAAACCTTCTTATGCGCAGCTGTGATGTACTCGTCACAAAACCTTCGGAACTCGCATTCTACCCCGTTCCGAAGCTCTTCATCAAGCGTATCGGCGGCCACGAGCAATGGGGCGCCGTCCACTCCGCGGAGATCGGCGACGGCACGCTCGAGTGCCGCGACATCCCGCACACTCTTCAGATGATAGACCTCTTCTTAAACGACAATGTCACGCTGAAAGACATGTGCGACAACATAGTAAGGAACAAAGCAATGGGTATCTACGACGGCGCTTATGAAGTCGTAAAACTCGCAATGGGTATGAAGAAATAAGGAGAATCGGTATGGCAAAGTTTTGCAACAACTGCGGCGAACCTTTGGAAGAAGGCGCAAAGTTCTGTAAAGGCTGCGGCACCTCAGTAGAAAGTATGGAAGTACCGCAAAAAGCAGAAGAAGTTCCTTCTCCCAAGCCCGAAAAAGATAAAAGCAAAAGAAAAAAAATACTCATCCCTGTGGTAGCAGCGTGTCTTGCGCTTATCATCGCCGTCACCGGCTTTGCGTGGCCGGGATGGCTGAAATCCGGATCAAAACAATCCGGTTCAAAATCATCTTCAAAAACAAAAACCGCCGCAAAAAATGAGAAACCCTGCGAAGATATGAATGTCGGCAGCCTCAAAGACGACGGTTTTACCCTCTTCGTCGAAGAAGGCACTTTCGGAGAAAACGCCAAACTCAGCGCTGACCCCATTGATGTGTCAAAACAGGCAAAAGGCCTTAAAGTCATCGGCACACCCGTAGACCTCTCCTGCGATGAATACGACGGTCTTTTCTTCGGCACGACAGTAAAGCTTACAGTACCTCTGCCAGAAGGAGATAAAGATCCGAGCAATTATGTCTTTGTCACCATAGACGAGAAAACCGGCGAGACCAGATATCTCTATCCCGACAGTTTTGATTCCGAAGCCGGAACAATGGAACTTCTCGTTCCCCACTTCTCGCCCTGGTTCGCGGCAGAACTGACAGACGAGCAGAAGATTGAAAACTTCCTTGACAACTACTGCACAAAGCAGGCCGTAAACAGTGGCGAAAAGAAACAGGCCGCCAGCGAACTTGAGCCGTATGTCCGCGCGAAAGCAGAAGCTTTGGGTCTGAACAAACAGGCCACAGAAGACCTCATACAGAGCACGGTAAACTATATCGGCGGACAGACAACCGGCAAGTATAAAGGCGCGGTTGAAACCGGCACAAAGGCCATAACATCAATAGTCCGCGGCGTTTACGACGGCAACGAGGAAGCGGCAAAGAGCGGCCTTGAAGACGCAGTAAACGGCGCCATCACCCACTGCTGGGATGATCTTAAACTCTCCGAACGACTGGACAAAGTTCTCGACACAAAGACCGTCGGAAACGCCTCAGGCAAAGCCATAAGTAACGTCAGCAATGCAAAAGGCATAGGCGCTATGGCAGGCTATCTTGCTGAAGGCGACACCAAAGGCGCCATGGAAGAACTCGGCAACATTCTTCAGGGTATCCACCCCGCAGCCGAGTTTGCCACAAAAGGCACCGCATACATTGCCAGCAGCGCAAATATGGCCTTCACTGAGTGGAAATCAAATCAGGTGGAAGAACTCTACAAAATCTACCGTGACGGCTTTGAAGAGGATGTCTGGGGCAATGAAGTTGTAGCCCAAAACAAACAATCCTTCCTCACCTACTTAAACTGCTCCTCAGGTTTCACCGTAGCCAAAGGCGTAAACCGTTTCTACAACCTTGACAAGATCGGTGAGGTCTGTGAGCGATACGGATGGGATTTCAAGTCATACAAGGAGATGCCGCAGAAATACCGCGACGAATTCCAGAGACGCGCGGAAGACAGTCTTATTCAGTACTTCGAACTTCGCATCAAACAGGAAAAAGAAGCCGAAAAGCTCAAAGAGCAGGAACGCATCAACATCGAAACCATGCTCAGCAGTTACGGCGCTTTAACCGCAGGCAACTATATGGACTTCTTCCACGAGGAATCAAAGGACGACTACGACATCAACAACCGTCTTGAGCGTCTTTTAAATGTCCGCAACTTCCTCACCCAGTATGTTGACCAGAAAGCCTTAAACCAGAGCATGAAAGACGGCGGCTTCAACTGGGGCGACATCATAAACTGGTGGGTCGGATACGCTGACAAGAACCCTAAAGCTGACGCAATCGATATGCTCATTGAAGATCTCGAAAAGTACGAACTTTTAAATCCCGACTTCCAGAGAGATCTCCTTCAGGAAAAGATGAAGCTCTTTGAAGGTACATGGACCATAAAGGTCGCCGGTCTGAAATCCGGAATCAAGATGAAATTCACCATTACAAGCGCGAACACTATGGCAGACAACGTTGACGGACGTGACTGGACCTGCAAATATGACAAAGAGACCGATACCTTCACAATGGAAACAAATTATATAGCGCTTGATAAAAACGGCAATTGGGTACCTGAAGACAAAATCTACACAATGGTTATCACACAGCTCGATGCCAACAGTTTCTCCGGAACCGATGACCAGGGCGCCATAATCGGCACCCGATCATAACAAAAAAAAGAGAGAGGCATACGCCTCTCTCTTTTCATTTAAGCATCAATAAAGACTGTAGAATCCGGGAGAGACTGAATCAATCTCTCCTTTTTCGTTTACCGTCACCGCAAGGTAGTAGCTGTCATTGATTTCAAAGACCATAAGATATCCGAAATCTTCACAGTTTTCCGCAATGGGCAATGTAAGCTCGCCGGTCCGAAGTGTGGGGTTTTCGCTTTCGTCGCCTTGCGGTACCGACGTTTTAAGCGAATACTTTTCCCTGAACGCTTCGACTTCATCTTCGCTGTCGAAAGTCAGGACAAAATCAGCCGTAAGGAACCATTTCTGATGATCG